>JANWWU010000046.1 GCA_025055595.1 Planctomycetota bacterium
TCCCGTACCGCCGCATGCCAACCACCGCACGCAGACTCTCGCCCACGCACAGCGCTCGGCACGCTCCCACTCCATCCACCACCACAGATCTCCATCTGTCAAAAACCCGCGCCCCTTCCACCACCACCAGCGCGCGCGGGCGAGCCCTTATAGCGGGTTGCGGAGGCTGTCAAGCGGCCTTTGGCGGCGCAGCCTGACGCGCCAGCCTCACCGGCACGGCCTTCGCCCGGCGCCTCCGCGCAACCAAACATTATAGCTCGTCGCCTGGATAGCGCAAGCCGTAGCGAGCGGCCGCCGCGCGCCACAGCGCAGGATCGGCGCCGCAGGTCGTCAAGTAGTTGCCGACCATGATGCAGTTGATGCCGGTCTTGAAGATCTCGGTGACGCGCTCGCCGAGCACGGCCTCTTTGCCGCCGGCAGCCATCAGATTGCGGTCGGGCAGCGCGAAGCGCGCGACGGCGAGCGTGATCAGCGCTTCGTCGGGATCGAGTTTCGGGATATGCGCGAAGCGCGTCCCCGGCAAGGGATTCAGGAAGTTGAGCGGCACCATGTCGGGGGCGACGAAGGCGATCTGCTGCAGGAACTCGACGCGCTGTTCCTTGCTCTCGCCCATGCCGAAAATGCCGCCGCAGCACAGGCCCATCCCAGCCCGCTTGATGTAGTGGATCGTGCGCATCCGCTCTTCCCAGCTGTGGGTGCTGCAGATGCGTTGGAAATAGCTGGCGGCGGTCTCGAGATTGTGGCCGTAGACCCGCGCGCCGGCCTTCGCGATCTCATCGGCACAGCGCTGGCTTTCGAGGATGCCGAGGTTGACATCGGGCCGCACGCGACCGTTCGCCGCGAAGCGGCGGATCGCCTCGGTCACCATCGCCAGCTGCGGGCCTTCCTTGACGCCGCGCCACGCCGCCACCAGCGACACCGCTTCCGCGCCGTGCTCTGCGCTCGACTGCGCAGCGCGCAAGATCTCCTCGTCTGGCAGCCACTTCGTGCGGCGATAGCCGTCGTTCGTCGAGTCGGCGGACTGGGCGCAAAAGCCGCAGTCTTCCGAGCAGTTGCCGGCCTTGACATTGATCACCGAGCAGGCCTTGAGGCGGTTGCCATGGAAGTGTTCGCGGATGCGCTGGGCGCCCGCGAACAGCGCCTCGGCTGCTGGCGTGTTCGGCGCGACATCGAGCAGCGCGCGCAGCTCCTCGGGCGTCGCCGCTCCGCCATCGATGATGCGCGCGGCGAGGGCAGCGATCGCTGCTGGGTCGCTGGAGATGGCTGGCGAAGCGCAGATCATGCTCCGCTTCTAGGCGCGGCGCTCAGCGCTCAACCACGGATTGCTGCGCGATGCGCAAGAGGATCGCGGCGCCGGCGCGCAGGCGCTCCGTGCTCGTCGTGTAGCAGACGCGAACGTGGCTATCGCGGGCGCTGAACACGCTGCCAGGGATGATCAGGCAGTTGGCGGCGATCGCACGTTCGGCGAAAGCCGTCCCCGTCATACCTGCCGGCGCCTCGATCCAGAGGTAGAACGCGCCATCGGCCGGGGCGATGCGCAGGGGGGGCGACAGCAGGCCGCGCATCAGGTCGCGACGCGCGCGGTAGGCGGCGATGTCGGCGCGGCGATCGACGGCCGGGCAGGCCAGCGCGGCATACTGGGCGAGCGATGGCGCGCAGACGAAGCTGTACTGCTGCACTTTGGTCATCGCCTGGATCAGCGGACGCGGGCCGCAGGCGTAGCCGAGTCGCCAGCCAGTCATCGCCTGCGACTTGGAGTGGCCGACCAGCACGACGGTCTCTTCGTGGTAGCGGCTGATCGACGGCGCCGCGCCGTCGTATGCGAACGCGCGGTAGATCTCGTCGGAGACGATGACGATGCCATGCTTGGTGCAGACAGCGGCGATCTCGCGCAGCAGCGCCTCGGGGATGATGCGGCCAGTGGGGTTGGCCGGCGAGTTGAGCAGCAAAACCCGCGTCCGTGGCGTGATCGCGCGCGCGATCGCCTCCGGCGTCGGCAGGAAGTCGCTGCCGTAGGTGTCGATCAGCACCGGCGTTCCGCCGAAGAGCCGGACGAGGTGCAGGTAGCTGACGAAGTAGGGATCGGGAATCAGCGCTTCGCTGCCGTCTTCGACGAGGGCGAGCAAGGCGAGGAAGAGCCCGCCGCTGACGCCGCTGGTGATCAGGATCTCGTCATCCTTCCAGGAGCGGCCGGTGTGCGCGCGCTCCTCGGCCAGACACAGCGCGCGCAGCTCGGCGAGGCCCTGGGTCTGGGTATAGCCGTTGCGGTCGCCCTGGATCGCGGCGATCGCTGCGGCCTTGACCGGCTCGGCGATCGGAAAGTCGGGCTGGCCGATCGAGAGATCAATCGGGTCGCGACACGAGCGGGCGAGGTCGAAGATGCGCCGGATGCCGGAGGCATCGATGCGCTGCACGCGGGCAGAAAGCTGCATGGCGCTATGGTGCGCACAGTCGGTCAGGCGGAAGCCTTAGGCGTGCTTGATCATCGTCAAACGGTTGCCCTTGCCGGCCTCGTGGTGGTAGTCAATGACATCCATGATGCGGCGCATCAGGTGCAGCCCGAGTCCGCCGCTGCGGCCTGCGGCGACATGCTCTTGAATGTCGACCGCGGGCGCTTGCCGAGGATCGAAGGCCCGCCCCTGGTCCTGGATGGTGATCGTGCACTGCGCCGGCTCGACGACGCAGACGATGTCGATCGTTCCCGCGGTGCACTGGCCGTGCTCGATGATATTGGTCAGCGCTTCGTCGATCGCGATCAGCACGCGCGGCACGAGATCCGCTGGGAAACCACCGGCGAGCAGCGCCTCGGCAAGCTCGGCGCGAGCGCGCGCGAGTTCGGCGGTGTCGGGCGGGATGCGCAGCTGGCAGCTGTGCGTCATGCGCGCTTCACCACGAGCAGCGTCAGGTCGTCGCTCTGCTCCGCATCGCCGCGATGCGCGGCGATGCCGGCGACCATCGCTTCGACCATCGCCGGCGCCGCCAGGTGCCCGTGGCGGCAGATCAGCTGATAGAAGCGTTCCTCGCCGAACTCCTCGTTGCGGGCGTTCATCGCTTCCGGGAAACCGTCGGTGTACATGACGATCGCATCGCCGGGCTGCAGGGTCAGCCCGCAGCGCTGGATCGTCTTGTCGAAAATCGGGCCTTCGTTGAAACCGAGCGCGATGCCCTTGCCGCTGGCGAGCTCGTGGCTGCGCGTCGCCGCCCGATAGACGACCATCGGGTTGTGGCCGGCCGAGGCGTACGAGATCGCTCCCGTGCGCTCATCGAGCACCGCATAACAGGCGGTGACGAACATGCCGCGCTTGATCTGCTTGGCGATCAGGCGATTGGTTTCCTTCAGCGCTTCGTCGGCCGCCGCCCCGTGACGGGGAGCGATCAGCCGGATCACCGTGCGCGTCACCGCCATCATCATCGAGCCCGGAATCCCCTTGCCGGAGACATCGGCGATGATGAAGCCCCACAGGCCGTCGCCGAGCGGGATGAAATCGAAGTAGTCGCCGGACACCGCCTTGGCGCCCTGGTAGAACGACTGGCACTGCCAGCCGCTGATGATCGGCGGCTGCGCCGGCAGCAGGTGCTGCTGCACCTCGCGCGCCAGGCTCAGCTCATGCGCCGCCTTCTCCTGCTCGATGACCGCGGCCTGCGCCTCCTGCAGGCTCTCCGTCATCTTGTTGAACTCGCGCGCGAGGATGCCGATCTCGTCGTTGGAAGAGGCCTGCGTGCGGTGCGCGAGGTTGCCCTTGGAGACGACCTGCATGTCCTTGAGCAGGACCTCCAACGGTCGCGTGATCGATGACGCCAGCCACAGCGCGATGCCGATGACGACCGCGATCGCGATGACGACGGCGATGCCGATCGTCAGCGCGAGGTTGGTGCGGACCTTGTCGACCGAGGCCATCGCGATGTCGACGCGGACATTCGCCGGCTCCAGCTGATTGTCGGCGTTGCGCACGCGGCCGAAGCCCTTGGGCGGCGGGGCGGGATCGAGCGCGATCTTGAAGCGCAGGATGCTGACCTCCCCCTGCTTGGTCCGCTTGCGGCCTTCATAGATCGTGATGCCCTCGGGGACGGCGATCGTGCGGTCCATCTTCGGCACGAAGACCTCGGTGACCGGTCGACCCTTGTCAGTGCCTTGATCATTGCCGATGCCGGCTGACGAGAGTTCAGCGATGTCCGGGCAGTTGAAGAGCACGCCCTCGACATCGGTGTACCCGTCGCCGCCCCAGCTGACGGCCTGCTCCAGGTAACGCTTGATGTCTTCGCGCAGGGCGTCGCGCAGCGCCTGCACGCTGCGCGGGTCGTTGAGCGCCTTGCCGAGCTCGCCGATCTGCTGCCAGCGATCTTTCACCGCATAGCCGATCTGCGCAGCAAGCCGCGCGAGCTCGATGCCGTCGAGCGTCTTCTGGCCGTACAGATAGGCATTGGCCGTGCTGCCCATCGAGAGGCCGAGCAGCACCATGGCGATGGCGGTCACCGTCGCCATCACCAGGATGAACTTCATCTTCAGCGCCATGCGCGGCTGCAGGGCGCGCGCGGCGGCGCGGGCGGGCTGACGGGAGGGACCGCGCTCGACGCTCGCTTGCCGCCCGGAGCTGCGCTGGCTCTTCAGCCGATCCGAGGCCGGCCCCAGCGGCTGGGTCTGACGCGCCGCGGCCTGGGTTCGCGTCGCCGGCGCCTCGCTCGCTGGCGGCAGGGGAGCGATCGGCTGCGTCTTGCGTGCGCCTTGCGCGAGGGGTTGACGACCGCTGGCGCTGGGGTGGGGCATCGGCGTCATCCGAGGCAGGCCGCGGCCAGGCAGCTAGCGATGGCGCCGGCGGCGAGATCATCCGTCATGATCCCGATCCCGCCCGGCAGGCGCTCGCAGCCGCTGACCGGCCAGGGCTTGGCGATGTCGAGCACGCGGAACAGCGCGACCGCGAGCGCGATCCCCGCCAGCGCGTGCGCGGGCCGCAGATCCGGCAGCAGGGCGACGGCGAGCCACACGCCGGCGACTTCATCGATGACCAGCGAGGGGGGGTCGGCGGAGCCCTCTTGGCGGCACAGCATCGGCGCGGCCCACAGTCCGATGAGGCAGCAGAGGAGAACGCCGCCAGCCAGCAGCAGCCGCGCGCTGTCGGTGCTGCAGACGACGGCCGCCGCGACGAGAGCCGCGGCGAGGCTGGCCCAGGTCCCGGCTCCCGGCTGCAGCCGGCCGAGGCCGCAGCCTTGAGCGAGCAGCGCCGCGCCGCGTTCAGCGATCGACATCGAGCTCGCCGAAGCGGGATTCGATGAGTTCAGCGATGGCATGCACCGCCTCCTTGGCATCGCTGCCTTCGCCGCAGATCTGCAGCTCCGAGCCGCACTCGGCAGCGAGCATCAGCAGCTCGAGCACGCTCTTGGCGTCGACCGTCAGATCGTCCTTGGTGATCGTGATCTCGGCCTTGAAACGATTGGCCAAGGTCGCCAGCTGCGTCGACGGACGCGCGTGCAGCCCCATCCGGTTGGTCAGCACCACCGTCCGTTCCACGCGCGGCATGCTGGATTCTGAGCGCCGGCGCGCGCAGCGTCAAGGTCGGGTGCTGCGGATGGCAGTGTCTGCGTCGCATGTTCACACGCCATTCAGCGCGGCTTCATATTGCCGGGATAGGGGAACAGCGCTCAGGAGCTCGTCATGCGTGCGCTGCTAGCCGTCCTTCTCCTCTCCGCTTGCGTGCTGTCCGTGCAGGCCGCCGATCCCGTCGTGCGCAACTGGGGTCTCGGCGCCGTCCGCGGACTCGAGGTCACGCTCACCCGCCAGGCCCTGCTGGCGCTCGATCCCGACACGCCGCCCGACCAGCTGATCTACACGATCACCGCGGCGCCGAGCAAGGGAACGCTGCGCAAGGAGGGCAGCGCGATCGGTGTCAACGCGACCTTCACCCAAGCCGATATCGATGCTGGCCGCATCACCTACCAGCACGCGGCGGGCGAGCAGGACGCGATGGACGCCGTGACGCTGTCGCTGACGGATGGTGCGAGCACGCAGAGCGGGCAGGTGCTGCGCATCATGGTCGCTCCGGCAGCGCCGCTGCCCTTGCGGGTGCAGAAGATCGGCGAGTACCGCGTGCCGAGCGGCTACAATGCGAACGGCGGGGTCGCGGAGATCGTCGCTTACTCGCCTCAGGCGCGGCGCCTCTTCCTCGTCAATGGCGTCACCGGCACGGTCGATGTCCTCGCCTTCGCGACCGCGCAGGAGGTCGAGACGCCGAGCAAGATCGCCACGCTCGACCCCAAGGACAAGGAGCCCGCAGCCAGCGATGTGACGAGCGTCGCCTGTCACGGCAACCTTGTCGCGCTGGCGGTCGCCAACAGCGTGCGCACCCAGCCCGGATTCGTCTTCTTCTATCGCGCCGACACCGGCGCCTATGTCAGCCACCTCGCGTTCGCCACTGCGATCGATCAGAGCGGCGGCGTGCGCGGGGCCCTGCCGGACATGGTGACCTTCACGCCGGACGGCAGCAAGGTGCTGCTGGCGATCGAAGGCGAGCCAGCGAACGACTACAGCGTCGATCCCGAGGGCGGTGTCATCGTCGTCGCCGTCGTCAACGGCGTACCGGCAAGCAGCGCGACCTGGATCGGCTTCCCGGACGACAAGACAGCCGAGTATCGCCAGGCCGGCGTGCGCATCCACAACGACAAGGCGACGCCGGCCCCCGCGCCGAGCGCGGCCAAGGACATGGAGCCCGAGTACATCGCGGTCAGCCCCGATAGCAGCCGCGCCTTCGTCTCCTGCCAGGAGAACAACGCGCTGGCGATCATCGACCTCAACAGTCTCAGCTTGCTGCAGGTCGTTCCGCTCGGCACCAAGGACCACAGCCTCCCTGCCAACAGCCTCGATCTCAGCGATGAAGACGGCGGCACGGACACCAACAGCGGCACGCCGACGATCAAGTTCGTCACCGGCGCCTTGCGCGGCATGTACATGCCCGATGGCCTGGCGGCCTTCACGCACGGCGGGCAGACCTACATCGTCTCGGCCAACGAGGGCGATGGCCGCGAGTACGCGGCGCTCAACGACGAGCCGCGCCTGCGCGACGCGGTCAGCAGCAACCTGCTCGAACCGTCCTGGGCGAGCGATCCCCGCCGTTTCGACAGCAATTGGGGCCGCTTGCGGATCAGCCGCTTCGACGGCGACACCGACGGCAACGGGCGCATCGATGTGCCCCACGCCTTCGGCGCGCGCAGCTTCTCGGTGTGGGCCGCCAACGGCACCCTGGTATGGGACAGCGGCGACCAGTTCGAGCGCTTCTTCGCCACCTACCTGCCCACCTTTTTCAACGTCAGCAATAGCAACAACACCTTCGACAACCGCAGCCCGGCCAAGGGCCCCGAGCCGGAGGGCGTGGTGGTCGGCGAGATCGCTGGGCGGCGCTATGCGTTCATCGGTCTCGAGCGCAGCGGCGGAGTGATGATGTACGATATCACGGCCCCGGAGGCACCGGTCTTCACGACCTACTTCACCGGCCGCCTGTTCCACCAGACGCCTGGCAGCGACAGCGGCGGCGACCTCGCTCCCGAGGGCCTGCTGTTCATCGCTGCCGAGCACAGCCCGACCGGAAGGCCGCTGCTGGTCGTCGGCAACGAGGTCTCCGGCACGGTGGCGATCCACGAGATCGTCCCGCATCCCTTCCCGAAGACGAACATCGCCGCCGATCGTCCGACGCTCAACCCGCCGAGCGGCACGGCGGTCCACTGGGGACGCACGACTTCGCTGGCGCTGAGCGCGGTCGGTGCCAGCGATCCGCAGAACGACAGCCTGCAGATCGCCGGCGGCAACGCCGCTGGCAGCCGGCTGCGTGGCGAGGCGACGACCGCGGCGTATGTGCCGACGCGTCCCGATCCAGGCAGCGAGACGGTGCGGGCGACCGTCGCCGATCGCAGCGCCTGGTCGGTGCCGGTGCCGCGCGGTCTGTACGCCAGCACGGCGGGCGGCGTCCACACCTACCTCAGCGGCTTCGGCTCCGGTATCGCACCCGTGCCTGGCCGCAGCGACGAGTTCTGGCTGCTCGCCGACCGTGGGCCGAATGTCGACGGCAATCCCTCGAGCAACAAGATCTTTCCGGTGCCGGATTACCAGATCGGCATGGCACGGGTGCGGCTGCTCGCCGACGGCACGCTGCAGGTCCTCGAGCACCTGCGCTTCCGGCACGCCGACGGCTCGCCGATGCGCGGCCTGCCCGCCGCCCCCGGCGCTGCGGGCACGACCAACGAGACCGGCTATGCCCTCGATCCGGTCACCAACACGCCCGCCAGCAGCCCGCTCGACTTCGACCCCGATGGTCTCGATCCCGAGGCCATCGTCGCGCTGCCTGACGGCAGCTTCTGGCTGTCGGACGAGTATGGCCCCTGGCTCGTGCGCCTTTCGGCCAGCGGGCAGGTGATCGAACGCATCGGTCCGTTCGGCACCGCCGGCAGCGCGAAGTCGCCGAATCCGCACAGCCGCAAACTGCCAAGCGTCTATGCCAAGCGTCGCGCCAACCGCGGCATGGAGGGCCTGACGCTGACGCCTTCCGGCTGGCTTATCGGGATGATGCAGTCGCCGCTGCTCAATCCCTCGTCCCAGGCCGTCGGCGGCACGGGCGCCGGCTCAACGCGCATCTGCCGCATCCTCTGCATCAATCCAGCGAACTGGCAGATGCGCGAGTACGCCTATGTGCTCGAGTCCCACAACACCGCGGTGTCGGCGATCCTCGCGCTCAACGACCAGGAGTTCCTGGTTCTCGAGCGCGATGGCGGCTGGCCGGGCGCCGGCTCGACGCTCAAGAAAGTCTTCCGCATCCACCTCGGCCAGGCGACCGATATCCACGACCCTGCCGATAGCGCAACCGGCAAGCTGATCGACGGGAAGACGATCGAGGAGCTGAAGACCGCCGAGGCCTTGCTCGCGGCCGGCATCAGCCCCGTCGCCAAGTGGGAAGTCGTCGACATCCTCGCGCTCACCGATCAGCACGGCACGCCCTACCCGCACGACAAGCCGGAGGGCCTGGCGCTGATCGACGACAACCGCACGCTGATCATCGTCAACGACGATGACTTCGGCATCGTCGGCAACGGCGCGGGCGGCATCCAGGCCAAGACCGTGCCGGGGCTCGGCAACCGCGTCGACTTCAACAGCCTGTGGTTCGTCGGCCTCGACGAGAAGCCGCTGACGGTCGAGGTGCAGCTGCCGCCGGGCTACAGCCACCTGCAGATCCTGCATGCCTCGGACGGCGAGGCCGGCATCGCGGCCGTCGAGGACCTGCCGCGTTTCTCAGCCGTCCTGCAGGCCCTGCGCAACCAGTATCCGACGCGCACGCTGACGCTGTCCTCGGGCGACAACTGGATCCCCGGGCCGTTCTACAACGCCGCGGGCGATCCGGCAGCGAACGCGATCAGCGCGATCGGCGCCGCCAGCGTCGGGCGCGGCGACATCGCGGTGATGAACGCCTTGGGCTTCCAGGCGAGCTGCTTTGGCAATCACGAGTTCGATGCCGGCACCCGCGAGGTCCGCAACATCCTGCTCAACAGCGGTGCCTGGACGGGCGCGCAGTTCCCGTACCTCGCCTGCAACCTCGACTTCAGCAACAACGACGATCTGAAGGGCATGGTGGTCGCCGACGGTCAGGCGCTGAACAGCAGCCTGGCGCGCAAGATCAGCGGCAGCGTGGTCGCGACCGTCGATGGCGTGCAGTACGGCATCATCGGCGCGACGACCCCGCTGCTGCCGCGGATCAGCTCGCCCGGCACCGTCGTCACCCACCCGGCGAATCCGACGGACTACGCGGCGCTCGCCGGCATCATTCAGCAGCGGGTCAACGCCCTGCGCGACGCCGGCGTGCGGCGCATCATCCTCCTCGCCCACATGCAGCAGTGGCAGATCGAAGCCAACGAGCTGGCGCCGCGGCTCGATGGCGTCGATCTCATCATCGCCGGCGGCAGCCACGCCATCTTCGCCGACGGTAACGATCGGCTGCGCCCCGGGCACAGCAAGGCCGCCGACTACCCGTTGTGGCGTACGTCAGCGAGCAACGAACCGGTCGCGGTCCTGCAGGCCGGCGCCAACTGGCAGTATGTCGGCCGCTTCGTCGGCATCTTCGACGACCAGGGCCGGCTGGTACGCGACAGCGTCGTGCCGCAGCTCAACGGCGTCTATGCGACCGACGCCCAGGGCGTCAGCGATCTGGGCGCCACGAGCCTGGTCAACAGCACGGTGCAGGCCGTCGCGAGCGGTCTTGGCAACATCATCACCGCCAAGGACGGAGCGGTGTTTGGCTATACGGAGGTCTTCCTCAACGGCCTGCGCAGCGCGGTGCGCACCGAGGAGACCAACCTCGGCAACCTGACGGCCGACGCCAACTTGGCGACGGCTCGCCTGGTCGATCCGAGCACGGCGATCTCCCTGAAGAACGGCGGAGGCATCCGCGATGCGATCGGAACAGTCGGCACTGGCGCCGAGCCGAGCTACCTGCCGCCGGCGGCCAATCCCGCTGCCGGCAAGCCGGCGGGCGGCATCAGCCGGCTGGACATTGAGAACAGCCTACGCTTCAACAATAAGCTTGTCCTGCTGACGGTGACCGCCGCCCAGCTCAAAGAGATCCTCGAGCACGCCGTCGCCAGCACGGCCCCCGGTGCGACGCCGGGCCAGTTCCCGCAGGTCGCCGGCCTGCGCTTCGCCTTCGATCCCTCGCGGCAGCGCCAAGTACTCAACAGCACGACCTTCGAGGTCACGACCCCCGGCGAGCGCATCCGCACCGTCGTCGTCGACCTGCCCGAAGGCGGGGTCGACATCGTCGTGCAGGACGGCGCCGTCGTCGGCGACCCACAGCGCAGCTTCCGCATGGTGACGCTGAACTTCCTCGAGGGCGGCGGCGACGGCTACCCCTTCCCGCGCTACAAGGCCGAGAACCCCGGCCGCTATGCCTTGCTCGACCTCGCGGGCGGAGCGAGCGCGGCCTTCGATGCCTTCGGCTACGAGCAGGAGGCGCTGGCCAGTTACCTGCGCCGCTTCCACGGCACGCTCGCCCGCGCGTATCGCCAGGCCGATACGCCGGCCAGCGCCGATCAGCGGATCCAGAACCTCGCGCAGCGCGCCAGCCGCTTCGCGCCGCTGCTCAAACCGCAGGTCAGCGCGGCCGGGATCTTCACCGCGGAAGACAGCCCGGTGCGCGTGCTGGTCCAGCTCAGCGACCCCGACACGCCGGTCGAGCAGCTGGTGTTCAGCGCCAGCATCGCCGACAGCGCCCTGGCGGCGCTCAGCGTCAGCGGGACGGGCGACAGCCGCCAGCTGCTCGTCACGCCGCGGCCGCAGCGCCATGGCGGCTCGCTGATCGCCCTCGCCGTCAGCGATGGCCAGCAGACGACGACCCTCGAGGTCCCGCTGACCGTGGTCTCGGTCAACGATCCGCCGACGGCCCAGAACGTCGCGCTCGATGTCGTCGCTGGCAGCGCGGTCAGCGGCTCGATCCAGGCCGCCGATGTCGATGGCGATGCGTTGACGGTGACGCTCGCGCGGGCCCCGCAGCGCGGAACCGTGACGATCACCGATGCGGGCAGCGGCGCCTTCCGCTACAGCGTCCCGGATGGTCCGGCCGGCAGCGACTCCTTCGTCCTGCAGGTCAGCGACGGCAGCCTGCAGACGACGGCGACCGTCACCGTCACGATCGCCGCCGGCCCCGGCAGCGCCAGCCCTCCGCCAGCGGCCAGCGATGACGAAGGCCGCTGCGGGGTCGGCCTCGCCGGCATCCTCGTCGGGCTCTTGCTGCTCGGCCTGCGGCGGCGGCGCTGAGCGCCGCCCTGCGGCGCCGCCGGCGGGTTGCGGGCATCCGTAGCGTTCGGGACGCGGCGCGCACACTGGTCGCATGCGCTGCGTCCCCGTCCCCGCCCTCGGTCTCACCGCCCTCGAGCGGACGCTGCCGGGCGGCCTCGTGCACTGGCACCTCGCGTGCAGCGACGAGCACCGTGCGGCCTGCCTGGCCTTCCGCACCCCGCCCGCCGACTCGACGGGGCTGCCGCACATCCTCGAGCACCTCGTGCTCTGCGGCTCGCAGCGCTACCCGGTGCGCGACCCCTTCTTCCTGATGCTGCGGCGCAGCCTCGCCACCTTCATGAACGCGATCACCTACGCCGACCTGACGGCCTACCCCTTCGCCACCCAGGTCGCGCGCGACTGGGACCACCTGTTCGCGGTGTACCTCGATGCGGTGTTCGCGCCGCGCCTCGATCGGCGCGACTTCTGGCAAGAGGGTCATCGCCTGAGCCCGGAGAGCGACGGCTCCTGGAAGCGCCAGGGCGTGGTGTTCAACGAGATGCAGGGCGCGCTCAGCGACACCGATGCCCAGGTCAACAACGCGCTGCTGCGCGCCCTGCTGCCGGACACCGTCTATCGCCACGAGAGCGGCGGCGAGCCGACGGAGATCCCGCGGCTGACCCACGAGGCCTTGGTCGCCTTCCACCGCCGCTGCTACTGCCCGGCCAACGCCCTGCTCGTCACCTACGGCGATCTCGAGCTGGCGCGCATCGATGCGATGCTCGCGCCCTACCTCAGCGAGCCCGGCGCCGCCCTGCCGCCGCCGGCCCCGCAGGCGCCGCTGGCCTCTCCGCAGCGCCTCGCCGTGCCGGTGCCGATCGCCGAAGGCCAGGCGGTCGAGGACGTCACCGAGACCGGCCTGTGCTGGGTCTGGGGCGATACCGCGGACATCGACGAGGTGCTCGACGCCGAGCTGATCGACCGCCTGCTGCTCGGCCACGCCGGAGCCCCGCTGCGCCTGGCGCTCGAGCGCAGCCGGCTCGGGCGCGGCCTCGGCGGCTCGGGCTACGGCAGCTGGTGGCGCAACGGGCTGTTCACCGCCGCGATCGATGGCCATCCCCTCGGCGCCGAGGAGCGGATCGAGCAGCTGATCCTCGATACCCTGCGCGGCATCGTCCAAGAAGGCATCGCCGAGGCCGAGATCGCCGCCGCCCTGCATCAGATGGAGCTCAGCCACCGCGAGGTTCGCGGCGACCGCTACCCCTACGGCCTCACCCTCTGCCTGCGGCTGCTGGCGCCCTGGAACTACGGCGTCGATCCGCTGCCTTTTCTCGATGTCACGCCGGCCCTCGAACGGCTGCGCGCGCGCGCCACCGCCTCCTGGGTGCGCGTGCAGTGCGAGCGGCGCCTGCTCGCCAACCCGCATCATGCGGCCTATCGCGCCGTGCCCGATCCCGCCTTTCACCAGCGCTGGGCCGAGCGCGTCGCCGAGCTTGACCGCGCCGAGCTGGCCGAGGCGGGCGCCGCCGATCGCCTGCGCGCCGCCGCGGCCGCCCTCGCCGCGCGCCAGGCCGAGGTCGACGACCTCTCCTGCCTGCCCTGCCTCGATCTCGCCGAGGTCCCGCGGCGCCGGCGCTGGGCCGAGGGCCAGCCGGTCGCGGCCGACGGGATCCCGCGCACCGTGTTCCAGGCCGCGACCAACGGCCTCAGCCACCTCTTAGTTGCCCTGCCGCTGGCCGTCGACGAGGACCTCGATCTCGTGCCGCTGCTCTGCGCCTGCCTCGGCGCCCTCGGTTGCGGGGCGCGCGACTACGTCGCGCAGTCGGCCCTGCTCAACGCCTGCTCGGGCGGCCTCAGCGCCTGGGTCGAGTGGGGCGGCGATCCCGGCGACGTCGCGCGGCTCCAGCCCTGGTTCTGCCTCGAGATCAAGGGCCTGACGCGGCGTGCCACCGAATACCTGCCGCTGCTCGCCGAGACCCTGCTCAAGACGCGCTTCGACGAGCTGCCGCGGCTGCGCGAGCTGATCGAGCAGGCAGTGGCCGCCGCCCAGGACCGCGTCATGCGCCAGGGCAACGCGCTGGCCGCGCAGGCCGCGGCCCGCGGGCTGCCAGGCGCCGTCGGTCTCGCGCACCGCGTCGCGGGCCTCGGCCGCCTCTCCTGGCTCAAGCAGCAGGCCGCCGCCGGCGACGCCGCGGTCGCCGAGCTCGCCCCGCGGCTGGCGGCGCTGCGCGATCGCCTGGCCGCCGTCGCCCCGCAGGCCGCGGTGATCAGCGATCGCGGCCCCGACCCCGAGCTGCTCAGCGTCGCCCGCTGGCCGCCGCGCCCGGCGGCGACGCTGCGCCCCCAGCTGCTGCCGGGCCGCGGTCCCCTGCCGCCGACCGCCTACACGATCGGCACCGCCGTGCAGCACTGCGCGCTGGTCTTCGCCGCCCCGCCGCTGGCCGACCGCGATGCCGCGCCGCTGGCGGTCGCCGCCCGCCTGCTGACCCATCGCTGGCTGCACCCGCGCCTGCGCGAGCGCGGCGGGGCCTACGGCGGCAGCGCCAGCTACAGCAGCGGGCTCTTCCAGCTCACCAGCTACCGCGATCCGCGCCTTGAAGAGACCTATCAGGACATGCGCGAAGGCCTGCGCTGGCTGGCCGAGGCCGCCGCGGATGCCCAGGCCCTCCATGAAGCGCAGCTCTCCGTGCTGCAGGGCCTGGACGCGCCGGGCAGCCCCGCTGGCGAGGCGCGGCGCCGCTTCCTCGGCGACCTCACCGGGCGCACGCCGGACCTGCTCGACGGCTTCCGCGCGCGGGTCCTCGAGGTCGCGCACGCCGAGCTGCGCGCCGCGGTGCAGCGCTGGCTGCCGCCCGACGGCGGCTGTGCGGCCTGCATCACGGCGCCCGAGCGCGCGCGCCGCCTGGGCTGGGCGGCGGAGCCGGTGTGAGGCCGGCCGAGGTCATCCAGCGCTTCGCGCTCGCCGCCCCTCCGGGGCCGGAGGAGCTGGTGCCGCCGCCGCGCTTCCAGCGGCTCTCATTGGCGAGCTTCGAGATCGATCCCGAGGTGCCGGGGCAGGCCGAGGCCGTAGCCCGCATCCGCGACTTCGTCTGGCTCGGCCGGCAGTGGTGGCGGCGCTGGCTCGCCCGCGACCTTCCCGGCCTCTACCTCGATGGTCCCTTCGGCGTCGGCAAGACGCACCTGCTCGCCGCCTGCTTCTGCGAGGCCGACGGCGAGCGGCGCTACCTCTCGTTCTCCGACGCGCTGAGCCTGCTGACGGCGCGCGGCCTCGACGACACCGTCGAGCTGCTCGCCGCCGACCTCCTCTGCCTCGACGAGTTCGACCTCGACGACCCCGCGCAGGTGCGCCTCGCCGATCAGCTGCTCGAGCGGCTGATCGAGCGCGGCACGCGGATCATCGCCACCTCCAACGCCGTCGTCGGCGACTGGGGCTCCGGCACCCTGCCGTCGGAGCAGTTCCGCGCCCAGCTGACGCGCATCGGCGCGGCCTTCGCGGTCGTGCATGTGCCGGGTCGCGATCGCCGTCGGCTGCTGGTCGCCGAGGGCGAGGATCCGCCGCAGTGGGCGGCGTCCCTGCCCGAAGCGCCGGCCTCGTGGCTGGCCTGCAGCCAGGCGCAGCTCGACGAGCTGCTGCAGCAGCTGCCGCTGATCGCGCTGCGGCGCCTCGCCGCCGCGCTGCCCGGCCTGCAGCTCAGCGGGGTCGCGCCCTTCCACGATCAGCTCGCCGCGCTGCGCTTCGTGCACCTCGTCGACCGGCTCTACGACTGGCGCGTGCCACTGCGGGCCGTCGCGCGCTGTCGCCTCGCCGAGCTGTTCCCTTCGCCGCCGCTGCGCTCGGCCTTCCGCCGCAAGCATCGCCGCTGCCAGTCGCGCCTCAGCGAGCTGTGCTCTTTTTATGGATGAGTCGGTGCATGCGCCATCTGTCCGCTTCGGGCTAGCCAGCGCGGTGCAAGCCGCGCTGTACGCGCAAAACTGAGAAACATCAAGCTTGCCTATAGCGCCAAGAGAGTATTAAGCGTTCATGACCTTGCCATCATCGGGAGAGGAGCAACGACGGCAGCGTGGCGAGTCGATGGTCGACGCGACCTCAATTGCGGCGGCACCGACTCGCCTGGATTATCAGCCAAGCACGCCCCCGCCAGGGCAGCACGTGACGGTTTCGGCGTCAGCGGGAGCGGGGCCGATCCCCGCTGCAGAGAGCGCCTCGGAATCCCGTCCCTCGGCTGCCACTGCTGCCACAATACTTGCTGATGCAGTGACGCGTGTCACGGCGCAGGCACCGCTGGGTGGTACATGGTCCGGAACTCGGTTATCGCGCACGCGCGTCAACCAGCAGCTGCCGCCCGACGCGCAGGAGCTCGACATCAAGCTGCAGATGTCGCGGCCGAGCGTGCTCGCCGATCTCGAACGGGTCGGCGGCAGCGTGCCGCCCGGCGTGCACAAGTTGATCGCCGAGCACGGCACCGACGGCCGCTACACGATCGAGAAGCCCTTGGCCCACGGCGGGATGGGCGCGGTGCTGCTGATCCGCGACGGCGACTTTCAGCGACCGGCGGCGATGAAGGTGATGCTCTCGCGCTATGCCGCCAGCAGCGAGGCCCTGGAACGCTTCCTCGCCGAGGCCCAGGTCACGGCCCAGCTCGAGCACCCGAACATCGTGCCGATCCACGATCTCGGCGTGATGCAAGACGGCACGGTGTACTTCACGATGAAGTACATCGAGGGCGAGTCGCTGGGCAGCGTCGTCAAGAAACTGAAGAGCGCGGATGCAGCGGTGCGCGAGGCGGCGCGCCGGGAGTGGACGGAAGAGAAGCTCCTGCTGACCTTCCTCAAGGTCCTCGACGGGATGTCCTACGCGCACGCCAAGGGCGTCGTGCACCGCGACATCAAGCCCGACAACATCATGCTCGGGCGCCACGGCGAAGTGCTGGTCGTCGACTGGGGGATCGCCAAGGTGCTGGCCAAGCCGATCGATGCTGCGACCCGCAGCGTCGTCAACCTGCGCCAGAACGAGGAAGCGCTGTCGCTGACTCAGGAAGGGGCGGCGATGGGCACGCTGTTCTACATGCCGCCCGAGCAGGCGCGCGGCGATCTTGCGGCGATCGATCAGCGCAGCGACATCTACGCGCTCGGCGCGACGCTCTACGAGCTGCTGACCGGCGAGCGGCCGGTCAGCGGCCGCAGCGCCCCCGAGATCCTCGCCAAGGTGGCGGCCGGCGAGATCACCCACATCCTGACGGTCAAACCCGACCTCCACCAGGATCTCGCGGCGATCGTCATGAAGATGCTCGCTTTCGAGCCAGCGCAGCGCTATGCCTCGTGCGGCGAGGTGTCGGAAGACATCCGTCGCTATCTCGCGGGGCAAGCGGTGTTGGCGCGGCGGCGCAACCTGATCGAGCGCTTCGGCGCCTGGGTCGCGCGGCATCGCCGGCAGGTGGCGATCGCGGCGGGTGGGCTGGCGATCGCGACGTTCGCCGCCGCCGCGGCCTGGTGGTGGGCCGAGCAGCGCGAGCAGCAGCGGATCGCCCTGCTGGTCGAGCGCGCGCTTGCCGCCGCTGCCGTCAGTCAGTGGCAGGAGGCCTATGATGCCGCAGTCGCCGCCGGCGCCGTGCCAGCAGCCTTGGAGATCAAGGAGCGGGCCGCAGCAGCCCTGGCCTTGGCGGCGCGGGAGCGCGAGGAGGCGGCGCGCCGGCAGGCCGCGGAGCTGACCGCGCGCCGCCTGCTCGCCGAGGCGCAGCAGGCGGCGGCGCGCAGCGAGTGGCAGGAGGCGCGCGACAAGGCCAAGGCCGCCCTGGAGGCGGCTCGCTTGCCGGAGGCCGAGGAGCTGCTGGCGCTGGCGACCGCGCGCCTAGCCGATGCGCGCCGCCTCGCCCTCGAGGCGACGGCGCGCGCTCGCAAGGAGGAGGGCGACCGCGCTCTGGCGGAGGCGCGCGGCCTGGCGCTGCTCGATGCCCGGCTGCCCGAGCTGCTCGACCGCGCGCGCGCGGCCTACGCGCAGAGCACGGCCGATGGCGTCGCCGTGCCGGGCATCGAGGCCGCGGTCGCCGAGCTGGCGGCCCTGCAGCAGCGCGTCGATGAGGCGCGGGCGGCGGCGGCGCGTGCCGAGGCCGAGCGCCAGGAGCAGGAGCGCCGCCGGCGGCAGGCGGCGGAGGCGCGGCGCGCGGCGCAGGCGGCTCTCGCCCAGGGCGATCTCGAGGCCGCCGCCGAGCAGGCCGCGATCGCGCGGCGCCTGGCCGCCGATGACAGCGACGGCGAGCTCAACGAGCGCATCGTCGCCGCGCGCTTGCGGCGCGATGCCGAGCGTGCGGCCGCTGCCGCCCGCGCTCAGGCCCGCGCGACGGCGCAGAGCGCGCTGGCTCAGGCCCGCGCCGCTGACGCCGAACGCCTGCGCGCGGCCGAGCAGTTGGCGAGCGTCGAAGCCGAAGTGCAGCGCTTGACGCGGGAGCTGGCGCATCAGCCGGCCGACGGCAAGCGGCCCCTGTTTGCAGCCCAGGAAGCCGCGCGCGCGGCGCGCAGCCGGATGATGGAGCAGTGGTCCCTAGCCGAAGGCGCGGCGCGCACCGCGCTTGATGCGTTGCGCGAGGAACCCCAGCACCCCGATGCGGTCGCTGCTCGGCAACTGCTGATCGCGCTTTACCGCATGCGCTGGCAGGAGGCCGTGCGCTCTGGCGATGAGGCCGCGCGCGCAGCTTTCGGCACCCTGCTCACCCAGCTTGGCAGCGATCCCGAGGCCGAAGCGCAGGGCCAGGTACTGGTGACGGCTGCGGTCCAGGCGCGCCGGCTCGAGGAAGATGGCGTGGGGCGCTTCGTGCCCGTCGGTGAGACGCGCTCCCTGCCCGCCGGACAGGCCGTCACGCTGCCGCACG
>JANWWU010000001.1 GCA_025055595.1 Planctomycetota bacterium
CACGTCGTGCTCGGCCTGATCTTCTTGAAGTACGTCTCCGATGCCTTCAAGGAGCGTCGCGCCGAGCTGGAAGCCGCCTTCCGCGACCCGCACCACGAATACTACCTCGGCGAGCATGCCGAGGATCTGATCGCCGACGAACTCGAAGCGCGCGACTATTACACCGAGAAGAACGTCTTCTGGGTGCCGGCGCTCGCCCGCTGGGACTTCATCCAGGCGCACGCCAAGGTGGCGGTGGGCACCAAGCTCGAGGTAAAGAACGGCAACAACAGCGAGTACGAGTTCAAAGGCATCGGCCGCCTGCTCGACGACGCGCTAGAGGCGGTGGAAAAGGAGAACCCCAAGCTCAAGGGCGTGCTGGAGAAGGACTACGCGCGCAAGCAGATCGACCCCGCGCTGCTAGGCTTGATCGACTTAATCGGCTGTATTCCCTTCCACCACGGCACGCTCAAGGCCAAGGACATCCTCGGCCATGTGTACGAGTACTTCCTCGGCGAGTTCGCCCTCGCCGAGGGCAAGACCAGAAGGCCGACTTCATCCTCGTCTATCCGCTGTTCCACATCTCCGACTGGGGCGGCGGGTGCCTGCGCGAGGACAATCGGCGGAAGTACGCAGCGCCGGCCGCGGCCAATGCGAACTTTGCGTGGGTGAATGCATGACCGAAGACGATCTGCACTACCACGGCCATCGACGGCGGCTCCGAGAAAAGTTTTTGAAAAACGGGCTCAGCGGTTTCGCCGACTATGAGGTCGTAGAGCTGCTTCTTACGCTGGCAATTCCCCGCTCAGACGTGAAGCAACCCGCCAAAGCACTGATTGCTCGTTTCGGCAACCTGCGGGGCGTCCTCGATGCACCCCTTGAAGAGCTCCGTTGCGTCAACGGCATCGGCAAAGTCGCACCGGTGGCGCTTCAGATCATTAAGGCAGCTGCCACCCTCTATCTTCAGCAGTGCGCCGAAGACCGCGACTTACTCGCAGATCACACCCGGCTCTGCGAGTTCTGGCGCATGCGGATCGGCGCACTTCAGAACGAGGTGTTCGAAGTCGCGTATCTTGACTCGAGTTACCGGCTGCTGCGTAATGGAGTGGAAACGCTTGAGGAGGGCACCATCGACCGGGCCGCGGTCTACCCCCGACGCGTCATCGAAGCCGCGCTGAAACGCGGAGCGGCAGCGGTCGTGCTCGCACACAACCACCCGAACGCGAACCTCACGCCGACCGAACAAGACAAGGCGCTCACGCGCGCCATCGTCCTCGCTGCGGACACGGTGCATCTCAAAGTGGTCGATCACCTGATCGTGTCAGCACAGGACACGTTCAGCTTTCGCAAATCGGGCCTCCTGTGAGCATCGCACCCGCCATTGCCCGGCACTATCCATCGCTCAACGACGCCCAGCGGGCCATCGTCGGTCATCTCGATGGGCCGCTGCTCGTGATCGCAGGTCCTGGCTCTGGGAAGACATTCAGCATCGTGCTTCGTGCCCTGAACCTCCTACTGCTGAAGAAGGCACAGCCTCGGCAACTAGTGCTCTGTACCTTCACCGAGAAGGCCGCCTTCGAAATGCGCGACCGCCTGACGGCCGCCGCTCGGAAGGTTGGCTATACGGGCGACTTGTCTGAGCTCACGGTCTCCACGATCCACGGCTTTTGCAACCGCGTGCTCGTGCAGCATCGTCACAAGACGGTGCTGGGCCATGGTTTCGAAACGCTCGACGAGCTGACGCAACTGCTCTTCATCTTCGAGCATTTCGATGAAATCGTCGGCCCGGCCAAGAACGACCTCTTCCTCGGCAAATGGAAGACCCGCTGGACTGCCATCGAAGGCGTGCGCGGCTACTTCGACAAGATTACTGAAGAGCTCGTCGATCCCGAGCGGCTCGCTGGCTCCGACAAACCGTTTCTCGCCGCGATCGGCAGCGCCTACCGTCGCTACGAGCGCGCCCTTCGCAATGCCAACCGAATCGACTTCGCGCACCTGCAGCGGTTCGTTTACGACCTGCTCGGCGACCCCGCCACTGCGGACGCCGTGACCCGCGACCTTCGCTATGTCCTCGTAGACGAGTACCAGGACACCAACTACATCCAAGAACAGCTGCTCTTCAAGCTGACGGAGAAGGGTCGAAACCTCTGCGTGGTAGGCGACGAGGACCAAAGCCTCTACCGGTTCCGTGGTGCAACCGTGCGCAACATCCTCGAATTTCCGCAGCGGGTGCCCGGTTGCAAGGTCGTCAAGCTCACCACCAACTACCGCTCCCACCGCGCCATTGTCGAGCGCTATGACCGCTGGATGGCTTCTGCCGACTGGTCCAACCCACGCGGTCCGTCCTTTCGCTTCAACAAGACCATCGTGGCCGATGCGGCAAGCACGCATGCGGAGTATCCGTCCGTCATCGCGATCTGGGGCAAGGACAAGGACGACGAGGCGAACCGCTTCGCCGACCTCGTCGCGTTCTTGAAGAAGAACCAGGTCATCGCCGACTTCGGGCAGGTGGCCCTGCTCTTGCACAGTGTGCGCAGGGAGCACAGCGCCCCATACGTGACCGCGCTGAAGGCCAAAGGCATACCGGCTTTCTGCCCGCGCGCCCGCGCCTACTTCGAAATTCCGGAAGTCCGCGACCTGGTCGCCTGCTTTGCGGTGCTGTTCGGCTGGCATGGCAACGGTCGCGGGCAAGTCAGCGGCGCGGTCGAGGAGCTTGCGAGGTACGTGGACGAGGCCATCGTCCAGCTCGGGCGACGCTTCGCCTATCCCCATCCGCTGGTCGTTGCCTTGCGACGTTGGACCAGCCAGATCGCAGCGCTCCGGAAAGGGGAAGCGCTCGACCTGCGCCCAGCCGACTTCTTCTACCGCCTGCTCGCCCTCGACCCGTTCAAGAGCGCTCTCCGCGACGAGAACACCGCCCGCAATCTCGCGATCTTCTCCCAGCTCCTGAACGTTTTCCAAACCTATTACCATTACACCGTCGTCACGCACCGAAACCGTGAGTCGCTGCGGCTGCATCTCTTCAATAGCTTCCTACGCCTGCTGTATGACGGTGGCATTAACGAGTACGAGGATCCGGATCAGCCCTTTCCCAAGGGCCATGTGCAAGTGATGACCATTCATCAAGCCAAAGGGCTGGAGTTCCCGGTTGTCGTAGTTGGCTCGCTCTCAACCCAGCTCTCGAGCCCTAAGCAGATCGACCACGACCTCGCGCCGTTCTACCACCGCCCGCCATTCGAGCCGGAAGACCGCATCACCCTCTTCGATCGGATGCGCCTACACTACGTCGCCTTCTCCCGACCGCAGAAGCTGCTGGTGCTGACCGCACACGAGCCGCCAAAGGAGCACTTCGCCCCCATCTGGCAGGGGCTTCCGCAGTGGCCCTACGTGCGGAAGGATCTGCTCGCTGCCCAGCGCTTCGAGGTTCATGAGCGGACGCCGGTAAAAAAGACCTACAGCTTCACCGGCGACCTCAAGATCTACGAGACCTGCCCGCGGCAGTACCAGTTTTTTCGCGAGTATGACTTCGCCCCCTCACGCTCGGCGGTGATCTTCTTCGGCCTGCTCGTGCACCAGACCATCGAGGAGATTCACCGCATCGTGATGGACGGCAAGCTCAACACGCTAACCGAATCACGCATCCGGGAGCTCTTCGACCGGACCTTCCGATTCCTGAGTCTTTCTGACATTCGTCCTATCGACGATACGGCGCGGGCGGCAGCTTTCGCGCAAGTGATGAACTACTTCCGGCAGAACCAGGCCGAGATGCGACGGGTGATCCAAACTGAGGTAGATGTCTCGCTAGAGAAAGATAGCTACATCCTTACGGGGAAAGTGGACTTGCTACTGGGCGGCGACGGCAAGCTCGAGCTGCTCGACTTCAAGACCTCGCCCCGGCCTGTACACAGCCCAGAGCTCATCGTCGCCTACGAACGCCAGCTTTGCACGTACGCCCACATTCTCGAAAAACGCCACGGCAAGCGCGTGCACCGGCTCATGCTGTATTGGACTTCAGAACCACATAAAGAGAATGCTTTGATGGTTCTGCCTTATGACCCACAGCGCGTCGAAGAAGCTGGGCGCTACTTCGACGAGACCGTGCGCCGCATCCAGGCGCGGGAGTTCGCGGTGACCACGCCGCCCGAGGCAGCGATCTGCAAAGAGTGCGACCTGCGGATGCTTTGCCGCAGCGAAGGGATCATCACAGGAAAAAGCTGACGAGGAGACCCATGGCAAAGATCGAGATCACGAAAACCGAGCTGGTCTGGCCCGGCAAGTACAACGAGGATGGCACCCCCAAGGAAGTGCCGCGGGTGAGCCTGCCCTTCCAGGTCATCGAGACCATCAACGAGAGCCGCGCCACGCGCGAGGCGAAGAAGGGCGGCGTGCAGTGCACGCTCTTTGATGTCTACGAAGGCAAAGAGGGCGATACGTTTGAGGCGGGTTGGAAGAACAAGCTGATTTGGGGCGACAACCTGCTGGTGATGGGGTCGCTCTTGGAGAAGTTCGCGGGGAAGATCGACCTCATCTACATCGATCCGCCGTTTGCGACGGGGGCCGATTTCGGCTTTAGTGCGCCCGTCGGGGACTCTGGCGAAGTGATCGCAAAGGAGCAGTCCACCATTGAGGAGAAGGCATACCGCGACACATGGGGACGTGGCCGAGACTCATGGTTCGCGATGATGCGGGACCGCCTGGTGCTAATGCGAGATCTTCTGAGCACCCAGGGAACGATCTACGTACATGTGGACTGGTATGTTGGTCACCACCTCCGGCCAGTACTTGACGAGGTGTTCTCTGAGGACAACTCACTTGGTGAGGTGGTGTGGTCCTACGGGTCGCCGTCCGGCGGTCGTGTATCGGGCGCAAAGCTGGTGAAGGCTCATGATCTGATCTATGTCTATGCGCGCGAATATGGCCGGCACAAGTACAAGCTTGTTTACCTGCCGTACTCCGACAAGTACGTCGCCGACTGGTTTAAGTTCACGGATAAGGACGGACGCAAATACCGAAAGCGGTGGCGGCGCGATGAGAATGGCGAGTCATACGTGGAGAAGCAGTATCTCGACGAGAGTCCCGGCGTTCCCGCGAGCACTGTATGGTCAGACATTCAACAAGTATATGCTGATCCGCGTGCGTACAAGGAAGGTGTGTCGTCTGAGATAACAGGCTTCCCAACTCAAAAGCCGGAGAGGCTACTTGAGCGGATTCTAGGGGTGTCGACTGAACCTGGTGACCTCATCGCCGACTTCTTCTGCGGCTCAGGCACAACGCTAGCGGTGGCCGAGAAGCTCGGCCGGCGCTGGATCGGCTGCGACCTCGGCCGTTGGGCCATCCACGTCACTCGCAAGCGCCTGCTCTCCATCCCCAACTGCAAGCCCTTCGAGATTCTCAATCTCGGCAAGTACGAGCGGCAGTACTGGCAGGGTGTGACCTTCGGCGACAAGAAGGACAAGTCTGTCGCGGAACAGAAGCTCTACGAGTATCTCGCCTTCATCCTGAAGCTTTATGGAGCACAGCCAGTAGCGGGCATGGCGCACCTGCACGGTAAGAAGGGCAAGGCCATGGTGCACATTGGCGCGGTGGACGCGCCGGTCACCATCGCCGAGATCGACGCCGCGGTGGATGAGTGCGCCAAACTCAAGCAGTCGGAGCTGCACGTGCTCGGCTGGGAGTGGGAGATGGGCCTGTACGACCTGATGGTCGAGGCGGCGAAGAAGAAGGGCGTGAAGCTCCTGCTCCTGCAGATCCCGCGTGAGGTGATGGAGCAGCAGGCCGCCGAGAAAGGCGACGTGCGCTTCTTCGAGCTGGCGTATCTAGAGGCTGAGATCAAGCAGCCGAAGAAACTAACTGTGGAAGTGGCGCTCAAGGACTTCGTCATCCCCAACACGGAGCTGATCCCCGAGGACGTGCGCAGTAAGGTCAAGAAGTGGTCGGACTACATCGACTACTGGGCGGTGGACTGGGACTTCCAGAACGACACCTTCATGCAGGGCTGGGTGGCCTACCGCACGCGCAAAGAGCGCAAGCTCCCGCTTACGTCCGATCTGCACACTTACGAGAAGCCGGGCAAGTACCGCATCCTCGTTAAAGTGATCGACATCTTTGGCAACGACACCTCGCAAGCCTTCGACGTGGAGGTGAAGTAACCATGCCAAAGTCGGTCATCGCCTACAACAAGGATTTACCGGAGATCCCGGGACGACGCCCGTGGGAGAAACCCACGCAGCACCTCGTGAAGGACGACAGCGCACCGACCGGCTGGAGCATCGCCGAGGGCCGCCGGCCGAGCCGCTTGTTGCTGGTGCCAAAGATTCGCGAGCAGGTGGACGTCTGGCGCGAGAGCGGCTACAAAGGCGCATCAGACGTCACCCGGCGGCTCCTCGAGTACTGGTTCGAGGAGGACCACGAGGTTCCCGGATTCGGTGTGCCGTTCCGCTACTACTTCTGTCAGCGCGAGGCGATCGAGACGCTGGCGTGGCTCGTGGAGATTGCTAGCAAGCGCGACGTGCAGAAGCTGATCGAAGCCTACGCAAGCAAGTTCAAGAAGGACCTGCTTACCGACAACATCACCTTCCAGACCACGATGGACGGACAACGGCAGCTACGGCGCTACGTGCCGGAGCTCGACGCCGACGGCGTGCAGGACCTGCCGCCAGAGAACCTGCGCCGGTACGCGTTCAAGATGGCCACCGGCTCCGGCAAGACCTGGGTGATGGCGATGGTCATCGTCTGGGCCCGCTTCCATAAGCAGCGGGTGCCTAATTCAGATCTGTCCACGAACTTCCTGATCGTTGCGCCCAACGTGATCGTCTATCAGCGGCTGGAGAGGGACTTTGCTGCCAACCGCCTCTTTTATGAACTGCCCCTGATTCCGCCGGAGTGGCGCGGCGCGTTCAGCCAGAAGGTCATCCTGCGCGGCGAGGCCGCGGAACCGGACCCGTCTGGCAACCTGTTCCTCACGAATGTCCAGCAGCTCTACGAGTCGCGCGACGAGGAGTGGACACCGGCCAACGCCATCGAGGCCTTGCTCGGCAAGAAGCCCGGCAAGGACCTCGCCGCCTCTGGGCAGCGGTCGATGCTGGAGCGGTTGAAGTCGCTCAAGGACCTTGTGGTGCTGAACGACGAGGCGCACCACGTGCATGACGAGGACCTGGCCTGGAGCCAGTCGCTACTGGCGATTCATCGGGCGCTGCCCAAGGGCCTCGCGCTCTGGCTCGACTTCTCCGCCACGCCGAAGGACCAGAACGGGATGTACTTCCCTTGGACCGTCTGCGATTACCCCCTCGCGCAGGCGGTGGAGGACCGCATCGTCAAGGCCCCGCTCATCGTCACCAAGGAGGATGACTCGAACCAGCCGAAGGATCCCGAGGGGGTCACAGCGGATAACATCGGCGAGAAGTACGGCTACTGGCTGCGGGCGGCGGTGCAGCGCTGGAAGGAACATTACACGGTCTACAAGCAGCTCGATACGCGGCCGGTGCTTTTCATCATGGCCGAGAAGTATGCGTATGCCGACGCGATCGGCGAGTACCTCTGGAAGACCACGGAGTTCGGCTTTGAGAAGGACGAGGTTCTCGTCATCCACACCGACGCTGCGGGCGAGATCACCAAAAAGGATCTCGACAAGGCGCGCAAGGCAGCGAGCGATATTGACAAGGCCAACAGCAAGATCAAGGCGATCGTCAGCGTGATGATGCTGCGCGAAGGCTGGGACGTGCGCAACGTGACCGTCGTCCTCGGCCTGCGGCCGTTCACGGCGAAGGCCGAGATCCTGCCCGAGCAGGTCATCGGGCGCGGCCTGCGGTTGATGACCCAGGTGAGCCCAGACCGCACGCAGACGCTCGAGGTGCTCGGGACTCGCAACCTGCTGAACGTCCTGCGCACCCAGCTCGAAGCCGAAGGCGTGGGCGTGGCGAGCACCAAGACGGATCCCCTGCCGCCAGTGATCATTACGCCCGTACGAGAACGCTTGCAGTACGACATCGCGATCCCGATCACCAAGCCGAGCCTCGTGCACAACATCTGCAAGCTCTCGGATCTCAACGTGGCTGGGCTGGAGGCGATCTACGAGCAGGAGGAGCTGGCCGAGCAGTTCCGGCTGAAGCTGAAGCTCGAGTTCGCGACCACCGAGACGGAGGTCCACCAGGCTGACATCGCGGCCGGCGAGCTGCCGCCCGCACACGAGTTGCTCGCCAGTATCACCAACAAGGTCATCGACCGCGCCAAGCTGCCGAACCGCTTCGCTGAGCTTTACCCCGCGGTGCGGGACTATGTAAGGGACCGATGCTTCGGTAAAAAGGTCAACTTGGATGACGCGGTGATTCGCTCCCATCTCGCGCGGCTCGAGCTGCAGGAGGGCATCGCGAAGTATCTCGCTCGAAAGATCGCCGACCTGACCGTCGAACGCCGCGCCATCGAGTTCGACAAGTCCGACTTCCGCCTCTCCGAGACCAGACCCTTCAGTTGGCGGCGCAACTTGCCGCCGCTCGAAGCTAAAAAAACTGTGTTCAACTACGTCGCCACTTACAATAATTTCGAGCGAGGCCTCGCCGAGTTCCTGGACGCGGCCTCCGATGTCCTCCGCTTCGCGTCGCTTGGAACGACGGAGCAGGGCGAGTCCGGCACCCAGTTCCGCGTAGACTATTTGAAGCCGAGCGGTGCGATCGGCTTCTACCACCCGGACTGGGTGGTCGTGCAGCAGACCAAGGAAGGGGAGGTCAACTGGATCATCGAGACCAAAGGTCGGGTGCGGGAGGACACGGCGTCGAAGGACAAGGCGATTGAGATCTGGTGCGAGCGCATCAGTGCAGTAACTAGCACGGCTTGGAAGTACGTCCGCATCAATCAGACTGAGTTCGACGGATGCAAAGCAGAGACTTTGGCCGACTTGCTTGAGCGTGTTCGACGATGAGGTGAGCTTCGACGACATCCAAGACGCGGTCGACGACGGCGCGACGGTGCCGAGCTACGACGAAAGCCGGCTCGCCAAGCTCGACATCAATCCGGCGCAGATCGAGGCGCTGTCCGAGCAGGTCGAGGAGCTGCTCGAGGGCGAGGAAGGCATCGCGAGGCGGAGCTGGCCTTCTACGACGCGCTCGCCGACAACGAAAGCGCGGTGCGCGAGCTGGGCGATGCGGTGCTCAAGCAAATCGCCTTGGAGCTGACCGAGAAGCTGCGCAAGAGCACCAGCGTCGACTGGCAGAAGCGCGAGAGCGTGCGGGCGCGGCTGCGCAACCTGGTGCGCATCACGCTGCGCCGCCACAAGTATCCGCCCGACAAGCAGGAAGACGCGATTCGCCTGGTGCTGGAGCAGGCCGACCGCCTGTCCGACCACTGGGCGGCGTGAACCGGTCCCTGTCCTGCCCGGCGCGCCAGGGCGCGCAGGCCATAGGCAGGATCGGAAGCGTGCGCCCTGCTGCCGGCCCTGAGTGCGGCCATCGGCGGCAGCAGGTGCAGCGTCTCTGGCCTCGGGCCGGTGTCGCCTCAGCTGCCTGGCAACTCGGCGTCGACTGGCGCCGTACGAGGCGCCAGGGGCTGGCGCGGGGCGCTCTGCCCGCGCAGCGCGGCGTGCGCTCGACGGCAGGCGCCGCGCTGGGGCTGGCGCAGGACCGGAGCCGGCGGCTGCGACCGCGCGCGTGGGCGCTGCGCCGATGGACTCGACCGAGTTCTCGCCGGCTTAGGATCAAGGCGTGCCAGACGAGCGAGCGGACTCTCCCGAGGAGCGTCTCCTGCAGGAAGCCGAGGAGCTGATGCGTCAGCGCCGCTATCGTGATGCGGCGCGGCGCTATCAGGATCTGTACCGGCGTCAGCCGACCGACCTGTGGACTTCGCTGGGCCTGGCCAGCGCGCTCGAATGCGCTGGCGAAGTCGAGAGCGCCGAGCAGATCCTCGATGATGCGGTGCTGCATCACGGATCATCGCCGTCGCTGCATCGCTTCCGTCACCTCTTCTTCGTGCGACGGGAGGATGTCGCGCGCGCGCATGCGAGCCAACTCGCCCTGCGCCAGCACGCGAGCGACGCCGGCGAGGGCGACCAGCTCGTCGATCTGTATTTCAACCAGGGCCGCTACCGCGAAGCGCTCGCCGAGATCGAGCGCTTCCTCAGCGAGCATCCGCATGCCGATGCCGAGATGCGCGCCGGCCTGCTGGCGAGAAGCGGGGCCTGTCTGCGGCAGATGGGCGAGCCCGAGCGCGCGCGCGATCAGCTGCTGATGGCGCTCGCGCTGCATCCGGAGTCGTCCTGGACCTACGCGGAGCTGGCGGAGACCGAGCGCACGCTCGGGATGGTCGAGGCGGCGCGCGAGCACTATCAGGAAGCGCTGCGCCTCGCTCCCGACGACGACTGGACGCGCGGCCATCTCGCGCAGCTCGAATACGAACTGGGGAACCAGCAGCGCGCCCACGAGCTGTACGAGGAGATCCTCGCTCGCGCTCCCGAGCTGCCGTGGGCTCTCGTCGAGTACGCGCAGACCCTGCTGCCCGCCGAGCGCGCGCGCGCCGCCGAGCTGTGCCGCCGCGCGCTGGCCATCGATCCCGATTATCCCTGGGCGCACACGCTGCTCGCCAGCATCGCGCGGCAGGAGGAGCGCATCGACGAAGCGCTCGCCGCCTATCAGCGCGCGCTGAGCGCAGCGCCGAGCGCCAACTGGATCCTGCACGAAGCGAGCGAAACCGCGCGCCACGCCGGCCGCTGGGAGCTCGCCGAGCGCCTGCTCGAGCGCGCGCTCGCCAACGATCCGTACGACGCGACGACCCACGGGCACTTCGCCGATCTGCGGCGCGCGCAGGGCCGCCTGGAGGAAGCGCTCTTCCACCTCGAGCGCGCGGTGTCGCTCGATGATCACTATACCTGGGCCTGGCGCGAGCTCGCCGAAGTCCGCGCCCTGCTCGGCAAACATCACGAAGCCGAGGCCGCCTGCAAGCGCGCCCGGGATCTGGCGCCGGATGACGCCGCCAGCGACGGCCTGGTCGCCTTCCTGCTCAAGCAGCGCGGCGAACGCGAGCGCATGCTGCCGTGGCTGGAGCGCGCCATCGAGCGCCAACCCGACTACTTCTGGGCCTGGCGCGAGTTGATCGAACTCCATGTCGCCGCGCAGCGGCTGGCTGAGGCCGAGGCCGAGGCGCAGCGCGCGCTGGAGCAGTTCCCCGAGCATCCCCTGCTGCTCGGACTGCTTGCCGAGATCCTGCGCCGCAGCGAACGCTGGGATGCGGCGGAAGCGGCGATCCAGCGCGCGCTCGCGGTCGCCGGCGACGTTCCGCAGCTGTGGGCGCTGGCCGCAGACATCGCGCTGCGGCGCGGCGAGCCGCAGGAGGCCGTGCAGCGCGCCGGACGCGCCGCCGAGCTCGGCAACAGCGCGGAGTACACGGTGCTGCAGGCGCAGATCCTCGCCGCGACCGGGGCGGTGGCGGAAGCGCGCGCCCGGCTCGCGCCGCTGCTCGAGAAGCCCGAGGCCTCGGCGATCGCCTGGGAGCTGGCGGGACTGCTCGCGGAGCAGCTGGAGGATCCGGCGACCGCGCTCGTCGCTTACGAGCGCTCGCTGGCCCTCGACGATCAGCCGCGGGTGCGCATTCGGCGCGCGCGGCTCGCCGTGCAGCAGGGAGACCGCGCGGCGGCCCTCGCCCTGCTGCCGCTGCTCGATCAGCCCGATGCCGACCTGCCGTGGGGCGAGCTGGCGATCACGCTGGCGCAGGCCGGGCAGGCGCTCGCGGCGCGGCGCGCGGCGCTGCGCCACGCCGCGCAGCTGCCGCCCGCCCCCGCCTGCCTGCACCTGGCGGAAGTCGCGTGGCACCTCGACGATCTGCCGCAGGCGGCGCGCCTGATCCGCGATGCCGCGCTGCTCGATCCCGACAACGCGATGACCCGCCAGCTGGCCGCCCTCGTCGCCGAGGCCGCCGGCGATCTCGCCGAGGCCGCTGAACACCTCGCCGCCGCGCAGCGCCTGCGGCCCGACGATCTGGCGCTGGTCCGGCAGAACGCCCTGCTGGCCGAGCGGCGCGGCGACCAGGAGGCCGCCGCCGCCCTGTGGCGCGAGGTCGCTGCCCGATCCGCCTCCGACGCGGGCGAAGCCTGGGAGGCGGCGGCGGCGCTGTGGCGCCTCGGACGCCACGAGGAAGCAGCCGCGCTGACCGACAAGGTGCTCGCCGGACCGCCGACGGCCGAGCGCTGCCGGCTGTGGTACGAGCGCGGGCTCGCCATCGCCCGCCGCGACGGTCCGGCCGCCGGCCTCGCGGCCCTGGAGAGCCGCCCCGAGCTGCTGCGCAGCGCCGGCCACGCGCTGGCGGTGCAGCTGGCCCTGAATGCCGATGATCTGCCGGCGGCGCGCCGCCATGTCGCGGAGCTGGCGCGCGCCCCCGAGCCGGACGCCACGCTGCAGCAGCTGCTCGAGGCCCGGGTGCGGCTGGCGAGCGGAGCGGTCGCCGAGGCGGTGGAGATCGCGCGCGCCCTGATCGCGCGCAGCCCCGCAGACAGCCCGCAGGGCCACGATGCGACGATGGTGCTCGCCGAGGGGCTGGTCGTCCTCGGCCAGCTCCCGGAAGCGTTGGCCGCGCTGCAGCGCCGGCCGACGCCGTGGCCGGCCGGCTGGGCGGCGCTGTGCGCCGTGATCGCGCTCGCCGTGCACGGGCCGGCAGCCGCCGCCCTCGCTCTGACGCGCTGCCCGGATCCCCTGACCCACCCCCTGGCGCGCCTGCTCGCCGCCGCCCTGCCGGGAACGCTGTCCGGTCCGGAGCCCAGCGAGCGCGAGGTGCCGGCGCTGCCCGCGGCGCTCGCCGGCCCGCTCGCGCGCGCCCTGCTGCACGCCAGGCAAGCGGCGCTCGCCGAGGCCGTGTGCCGGCGCGCGGCGGCGGTCGCTCCCGCGCCGCTGGCCCGCGAGCTGCGGCGCCTCGCGCGCCGCTGCCTGCGCCGCCGCGCCGGCTGGTGGGCGGCCTGGCGCGATGCCTGGCAGGCGCGCGACTGGCGCGAGATCTGCACCGGCGCGCTGCGGCCATGAACGGTCTCGCCTTCCCGCAACGGCCGGCGCGGTATGAAGCGCAGGCATGCCATTCGTGCCCTGCCGCCTCGCGAACATCGTCATCGATGAGGTCGTCGATCGCCACCTCGTGGTCCTCGAGGAGCTGGCGGCAGCGCGACGCAAGCTCGTCATCGTCATCGGCCTGAACGAGGCGCTGGCGATCGATCGGGCGGTGAAGGGCGAGACCTTCGCCCGCCCGCTGACCCACGATCTGACGATCGCGATCCTCGCCGCCACCCGCCATCAGCTGCGGGAAGTGCGCATCGTCGAGCTGCGCGAGCAGACCTTCTTCGCCGAGCTCGTCCTCGTCGCCGGCGATGGCGCGACGCGTCACATCGATGCCCGCCCCAGCGATGCCCTGGCGCTGCTCGTCCGCCAGCCCGGAGCCCAGCTCTCGGTCAACGAGGTCGTGCTCGCCGAAGCCGCGTCATGACGGTCGTCATTCTCGGCTGCGGCGCCGTCGGTACGCTGGCCGCCGAGCGCCTGCTCGCCGCCGGCCAGGCCGTGCTCGGCGTCCGCCGCTCGCCGCCGGCGGCGCCGCGCGTGCCGCTGATCGCCGGCGACGCCGCGGACCCCGCGCTCTGGCAGCGGCTGCCTGCGCCGAGCGCCGTGCTGCTGACCGCGACGCCCGGCCATCGCCGCGGCCGCGATCACCGCCTCGCCGAGGCGGCGCGCCTCGTGCCGCCCGGCGTGCGCCTGGTCTACAGCGGCACGACCGCAGTGTACGGCGACGCTGCGGGCGCCGCTGTCGACGAGGACGGACCCCTCGCCGCGGAAGCCGGCCCCCTGCTGGCGATCGAAGCGGCGGTGCTGGCGCACGGCGACGCGCTGGTCCTGCGCTGCCCGGCCCTGGTCGGGCCGCAGCGCCGGCAGCTCGACGAGCGGCTGCGCGCCGCTGCCAACGCTGGCGTTCCCCTGACGGTCGCCGGCGACCCGGATCGGCCGTTCTCCTTCCTCCATGAAGCCGACCTCGCCGAGCTCCTCGTCTCGGCGATCATCGGCCCGCTGCGCGCGCTGCGCGGCGTCTACAATGCGGCGCACCCGCGGCCGATCACCCTGCGCGAGCACTACCGCGCCGCGGCACAGCGCGCCGGCGTCGAGCTCGCGATCGTCGGCGACGGCACGGCCCGCCCGCGGCGCGCGATCGCCGTCGAGCGCCTGCTCGCCGCCCTGCCGCCGACCTGGCGCTGGCGCGGGCCCGCCGATCCCTGAGTCCGAACCGCGGTTGCCCCCGCCGCGCCCCCCGGATGCTGCCGGCATGCGTCTCGTCCTCGTGGTCCTCGTCGCCCTCCTCGCGATCGGCTGCGTGCCGCGCGACCGCAACACCTGGCATCCGGCGCCGCCGGGCGGCGTCTCGCCGGCGCGCCAGCCGCGGCCCGACGAACCGGCGCCGCGGCGTTTCGCCGCGGTGCTCGCGCCGCTGGCGATCGGACCGCTGGCCGCCGTCTGGCGCGATGCCGATATCGAACTCGCCTACGAGCTGGCGGCGCGGATCGATGCCCGCGGCGAGAAGGCGCAGGCCGATGGCCTGGCCGCGCCGCAGCTGCCGGCCGCCGACCAGCCGGCCTGGCGCTCCTGGCCGGTGCCGGGCACCCAGGGCGCCGACTTCCTCCTGCTGCTGTCCGTCGTCAGCCTGGAGCGCCAGCGCAGTCCCGCCGGCGGCGGCGCGCAGTTCATCATCAACAGCGAGGTCGAGCTGCGCGCCTTCGACCCCTATGGCAACCTGGTGTTCGCGCGGCGCGGGGTCGATGCCTGGCGCGGCGCGCCCTCGCCGAAGTTCAGCGGCCCGGTCGTCGCCCCAGAGAGCGAGGCCGTGCGCGCCGCCTGCCAGCAGGCGATCGACGCCTTCCTGAAGTTCCTCGAGCAGCGCAACGAAGTCGCCAGCGGCGGGCCGAGCGGCGGCGCGAGCGGCGGAGCGAGCGGCGGAGCGGCGGCGACCCGCCTGGTCCGCGTGGAGATCGACAGCGAGCCGGCGGGCGCCGATGTGCTGATCGACGGCGTGCTGCGCGGCACCACCCCCTGCACGGTGCAGCTGCCGCTGCTGCAGCGCGTGCAGCTGCGCCTGGAGCGCAGCGGACACCGCTCCTGGGAGCGCACGCTGCTGCCCGACGAGGGCCTGCGCCTGAAGCCGCTGCTCGAACGCAAGTAGGATGCGTCTCGTCATCGTCTGCTATCCGACCTACGGCGGCTCGGGGGCCGTCGCCGCCGACCTCGCGCAGCGGCTCGCCGATCGCGGCCACGAGGTCCATGTCATCAGCTACGAGGTGCCCTTCCGCCTCGAGGTCTTCCATCCCAACCTGCTGTTTCACGCCGTCACCATCGGCGACTACCCGCTGTTCCGCCACCCGCCCTACACGCTGCACCTGACCAACAAGATCATCGAGGTCTGCGAGGAGTTCGGCTGCGACATCGTCCACAGCCACTACGCGATCCCGCACGCCGTCTCGGCCTTGCTCGCGCGCCAGGTCCTCGCCGAGCGCGGGCGCCGGCTGCGCCTCGTCACCACCCTGCACGGCACCGACATCACGCTGGTCGGGCGCGAGCCGGGATACCATCGCCTGACCAGCTATGCGATCGCGCAGCAGGATGCGATCACCGCGCCCAGCCGCTGGCTGGCCGAGGCGACGGTGCGCGATTTCGCGATCGCCAGCGAGCGCATCGCCGTGATCCCGAACGCCGTCGACCTCGAGCGCTTCCGGCCGCTGCCCGAGGCCCCGGCCAGGCGCTGGCTGGCGCCGCGCGGCGAGGCGGTGCTCGTCCATGTCAGCAACTTCCGCCCCGTCAAGCGCGTCGAGCAGGTGGTGGAGGCCTTCGCGGTGCTGCGGCGCCGCCTGCCGGCGGTGCTCGCCCTGGTCGGCGACGGTCCCGAGCTGCCGAAGGCCGAGCAGCTGGCGCGCGAGCTCGGCGTGCGCGACGATGTGCGGATCCTCGGTCAGCAGCGGCCGGAGGCGATCCTGCAGGCGAGCGACCTCTTCCTCTTGCCATCGATCGCGGAGAGCTTCGGCCTGGCGGCGCTCGAGGCCCTCGCCTGCGGGGTGCCGGTCATCGGCTATGCCGCCGGCGGCCTGCCCGAGGTCGTCGAGGACGGGGTCAGCGGCATCCTCTGCCCGGTCGGCGAACCGGTGTGCCTCGGCACCCTCGCCGCGAACTTGCTCAACGATCGCCCGCGCTATCAGCAGATGCGCGCCGCCGCCCGCGCGCGCGCCGAGCGCTTCGCGCCGGGGCCGATCGTCGACCGCTACGAACGACTGCTGATGCAACTTGGAGGCACCGATGAGCAACGCGCTCGCTGAACGACTGGCGATGATGGCCGAGGCCGTGCGCGCGCGGGCCGCGCTGCGCCCGCGCGTCGCCATCCTGCTCGGCACCGGGATGGGCGCGCTGAGCGAACGGATCGCCGCCAGCGCCCGCATCCCCTACGCCGAGATCCCCGGCATGCCGCGGCCGACCGCCGAGAGCCACGCCGGGGACCTCGTGCTCGGCGAGCTCGCCGGCGTGCCGGTGGCGGCCTTCAGCGGCCGCCTGCACGCTTACGAGGGCCATGCGCCGGCCGACATCGTCATGCCGGTGCGCCTGGCGCGCGCGCTCGGTGCCGAGATCCTGATCATGGGCAGCGCCGTCGGCGGCCTCAATCCGCTCTACGCCGTCGGCGACCTCTGCGTGCTCGAAGACCACATCAACCTGATGGGCATCAATCCGCTGGCCGGCCCCAACGACGAGCGCGTCGGGCCGCGCTGGCCGGACATGTACGATGCTTACGACGCGCGCCTGCGCGCGCTCGCGCTGCAGGTGGCGCGGCAGCAGCAGCGCGTGCTGCACCGCGCGGTCTATGTCGGCGTGCTCGGCCCCAACCTCGAGACGCGCGCCGAGTACCGTTTCCTGCGCGCCTGCGGCGCCGATGTCGTCGGCATGAGCACGGTGCCGGAGACCATCGCCGCCGTGCACTGCGGCCTGCGCGTGCTCGCCTTCGCGATCGTCACCGACCGCTGCCTGCCCGACTGCCTGGAGCCGGTCGACGCCGCGCGGATCATCGCCGCGGCGCGCGCCGCCGAGCCGGAGCTGGCGGCGCTGGTGTGCGGCGTGTTGGCCGCTTTGCCGCCGGCCGCTGCCTAGCGCCGCTGCTGCTTTCTCAGCTTGGCCTTGCGCTTGCGCTCCGCGCGGTACTTGCGCAAGGCCTCCTTGTCCTCGCGCTTCTGCAGCAGGCGATTGGGATTGGGCAGGAAGGACTGCGGATTGGCGAGCCGCTCCTTGGTCAGCTCGCCGTCGGGCGGCAGGCGCTTGGCGAGCTCCTGCACATCGCCGAGCTTGCCCATCATCTTCTTCATCATCTCGAAGTGCTTGAGCAGCGCCTGGACCTCGGCGGTGGTCGCGCCGGCGCCCATCGCGATGCGCCGTCGCCGGCTCATATCGATCAGTTCGGGGTGCGCGCGCTCCCACTTGGTCATCGAATCGATGATCACGCTGTAGCGCTTGAACACCTTCTCATCGATCGGCAGCTGCGCGAACTTGGCGCCGAGGCCGGGGATCAGCCCGAGCAGGTCCTTGAGCGAGCCCATGCGGCTGATCGCCCTGAGCTGCTCCTGGAAGTCGCTGAGGTCGAACTTGTCCTTGGCGATGCGCTCCTCGAGGCGCCGCGCCTGCTCGTCATCGACCGCCTGCTTGGCGCGCTCGACGAAGGTCAGGATGTCGCCCATGCCGAGGATGCGCCGCGCGTAGCGATCGGGGTGGAAGGGCTGCAGGCCGTCGAGCTTCTCGCTGACGCCGACGAACTTGATCGGGCGGCCGACGACGTGGCGCAGCGAGACGATGACGCCGCCGCGGGCGTCGCCGTCGAGCTTGGTGACGATGACGCCGGTCAGCGGCAGCCGCTGGTGGAAGGCCTTGCTCGAGTTGACCGCGTCCTGGCCGGTCATCGCATCGACGACGAGCAAGGTGGCGTGCGGCTGGGTGCGCGCGTGCACCTCGGCGACCTCGCTCATCAGCGCCTCGTCGACATGGAGGCGGCCGGCAGTGTCGAGGATGACGACATCCTGCCCGCCCTGGCGCGCGGCGGCGACGGCCTGCGCGCAGAGCTCGGGCGGCCGCAGCCCCTCGCGGTGGAACACCGGGCAGCCGACCTGCTGCCCGAGCGTCTTCAGCTGCTCGATGGCCGCCGGCCGCTGCAGGTCGGCGGCGACCAGCAGCACGCGCTTCTGGTGCTGGCGCTGCAGCAGGTGGGCGAGCTTGGCCGCGGTCGTCGTCTTGCCCGAGCCTTGGAGGCCAGCGAGCAGGATCACCGTCGGGCCGGCGCTCGCCCAGGGCAGCTCGCTGTCCGGCTCGCCCATCAGCGCGATCAGCTCATCGTGCACCACCTGCACGATCTGCTGCGCCGGGGTGACGCCGGCGATCAGCTGTTGGCCGATCGCCTTGCTCTCGACCCGCTGCAGGAACTCGCGGACGACCTCGACCGCGACATCGGCCTCGAGCAGGGCGCGGCGGACCTCCTTCAGCCCCTCGCGGATGTTGTCGGCGGTCAGGTTCTGCTGCTTGCGGAAGCGCTCGAAGACGCTGGCGAAGCGCTCGGAGATGAACTCGAACATGGGTGCCGCTGCCTCGCAGGAGCGAGGATCCTATTCCGCACCGCGGAAAGTCATGGCGCGAGCGCGGCTAGGGCGCGATGCCGGAGCGCCGCGCGGGACGGGGGACGGCGGCGAGCAGCTCGAGCGGCAGCGTGTAGCTCGGCAGCAGGGTCAGCGGCGACCAGTCGACCGCTGGCGCCGCGCCCTCGCGGGTCGTCGCCAGCACCTCGCGCATCGCGATGTGCGCCGCCAGCGCCCAGGCCGGGGGCAGGATCTGCTCGTCGTGCAGCCAGATCAGCTCGCTCGCCGCCGGGTCGCCCGAGAGCAGGCGCGCGAAGGGCGCCAGCCGCACGAAGGCGCCGCTGCCGGGCTGGGGCGGGCGCCAGGCCTCGCGCTGCAAGCCCGCCGGCCGATGCTTGGTCAGCCGCGCCTCCGCCAGGCAGGCGAGGGCGAAGGCCAGCGGATCGTGCACGACCAGCGCCTCGGGGCCGGGGACGCGCCGTTCATCGACCGGACCGAGGGCCTCGGCGGCGCGCTCGACCTCGCGCAGGGCGCCGGCCAGCGCCGCCGAGGGGCCGGACTCGCCGGCTTCGACCTGGGACAGGCGATGCAGGGCGACGATCAGCGCCGTCAGCCGGGCTTCCCGCCGCCCGGCGGCCTCGTAGGCCCGGCGCAGTTCCTCGGGATCGGTCGCCGGATCGAGGACGGCGGCGCGCAGGCGCACGGCCGCCAAGGGCTCCAGGCCGGCGGCGCGCTGGACGGCGGCGATCGCCGGCACGAGGGAGGCGAGCAGCGGATCGCCGCCAGGCAGCGGCGGCAGGGCCGCCCCGCTCGGTTTGCCGCCGGCGAGCACCCGCCAGCGCGCCGCCACCCAGGGCGGGGCCGCTGCCGGCAGCGGCATGGCGCGGGTTCCCTCGCCGCCGAGGGCGGCGCAGGCCTGGCGCAGCAGGCCGAGGGCGTGCTGCACGCTCGACGGCGGGTCGCCCGGCCAGGCGGCGCGCGCCGCCTCCGCCAGCCGTGCCAGCACGCCGAGCCAGGCGCGGCGCTCGGCGAGGACTTCGCTGGCCGGGCGCGGGCTCTCTGGCCGGCGCAGCGCGCGCTCCGCGACCGCCGGCAGCAGCGCGAGCAGCAGGCCGGGAGCCTCGGGCGTCGCCTGCTCCCGGGTCAGCAGCGCGAGCTGATCGACGGCGGCGCGAACCGCGTCGACCGAGCTCGCCGCCGCCGGGCTGCGCGCGCTCAGCGCATGCCGCGCCTCGGCCCAGGCCAGCCACAGCACGAGGCGGCGGTGATCGCGATGCCCGCTGCCGAGCGCCGCGACCGCGCGCCCGGCGAGGCCGCAGGCCTCGAGAAATGCCAGCGGCTCTCCGCCATCGACGGTCGCGAACAGCTGGCGCACCGCTAGCAGGGCGTAGTCCGGGCGGCCGGGCGGCGGATCGGGGCGCCAGCCGGGGCGACCCGGCACCAGTGTCGGCCATCCGATCCGCTCGCGCTCCCCACGCTCGGCAGGGCCGCGCGCCAGGGCCGCGGCGAGCAGGGCGGCATCGCCCTGCGGGAGATCGCTGCCGTCGCTCGCCGGCTCCGCAGACAGATCGTGCACCGCCAGCACGGTGTCGCCGAGCGGTCCGCTGCTGATCACCGTCCAGCCATCCGGCCAGGGCCCGCTGGGCTCGGGCGGACCCTCGGGATCCAAGCACTGGACGGCGACGCCGTCGACCGCGAGCGAGAGCCGCGCCCCCTGCCGCTGCCACAGCACCTCGCGCGGCATCCGCGCGCAGGGCATGGCCAGCAGCAGCAGGCCGGGGGCGCCGCCGCGCGTCAGCGCCAGGTGCTGGCTGCTCGGCTGCCAGCTGAGCTCGTAGCCCGAGCCCTCGCTGAGGCCCTCGCGCATGGTCCATGCCGGCCCCGGCGGCAGCAGGGCGTCGTCGAGGCGCAGGTGCATGCGCCAGGCGCGGGCGATTGCGCTCGCTGCGGCCTGCGGCGGGCGCGGCAGGGCGGTGCCGGCCGGCACCGGCACGATGCCGACAGTGCGGCTCGCCGGCAGGCGGCGCGCGCCGTGCATCGCCAGCAGCGCGATCGCGAGCGCGACGAGCGGCAAGAGCAGGCGGCGCATGCTCATGCCTCGACGAGGACTGCGGCCACGCGCTGCCGGCGCTCGTCGTCGTTCATGTCCGGCACGAGCACGCTGCACACCGGATGGCCGAGGGTCAGAGCCGCGGCATCGTCATCGGCCGCCGAGCCGCGCCACTCGCCATCGAGCCGCCACACCGTGCGGCCGCCATCGCGCAGCGGGCGATAGCGCTCGCGGAAGCCGCCCAGCCCGTGGCGGACGCAGCGCAGCGCGCGCCAGCTCTCGGGGGCGCTCGCCGGCACATTGAGGTTGACGACCAACGGCGGCCAGGGCCCGGCGGCCAGGAAGCGTTCCACCCACAGCGCGATGCGCGCGGCGGTCGCGGCGTCGGGGACCCCGCCGGGCATCCGCGACACGGCGAGCGCCGGATAGCCGGCGATCGCCGCCTCCATCGCCGCCCCGACGGTGCCGGAGTAGAAGATCGAGCGTCCGACATTCGGACCATCGTTGATGCCGCTGATCACCAGACGCGGCGCGCAGGGACAGAGGCGGTCGAGCGCCAGCTTGACGCAGTCGGCCGGGGTGCCGTCGACGGCGAAGCCGAAGAAGCCGTCTTCGAGCCGCGGCAGCACCGCCAGCTCGCGATCGATGGTGATCGCGTGGCTCTGCCCCGAGCGCTCGCGCAGCGGCGCGACGCACAGCACGGGCTCGCCCAGGCGCGCGCGCAGCGCGGCGTAGAGCTGGCGCAGGCCGGGAGCAGCGATGCCGTCATCGTTGACCAACAGCAGCACGCGCCGGATGATGCCGGGGGCGACGGCGCGGGAAGCTATCCCCGCGCGCGCAGAATGCGCCAGGCCGCGCGCATGCTCGGGAAGGCGATCTCGTCCTCGCGCACCGCCTCGCCCGCCAGCCAGCGCATCGCGCTGACCTCGTCGCGGTCGGCCCGCGGCGCGCCGGCGAGGCGGGCGGTGAAGAACACATCGAGCACATCGTAGACGACGCCGGCATAGGGGTAGCGGTTGGGCGCCGTGCACACGAACTGCACCTCGGTCAAGGCGCAGCCGATCTCCTCCTGCGCCTCGCGCTGCAGCGCCGCCTCCGCGGTCTCGTCGGCGTCGACGAAGCCGCCGGGCAGGCCGAGCAGGCCCTTCCCGGGATCCTTGGCGCGCACGGTGAACAGCCAGCGGCCGGCGCCGTCGTGCACGAAGGCGCCGACGCCGACCGCCGGATTGGCGAACAGCACCAGGCCGCAGGCCGGACAGCGGAAGGGATTGCCGGCGCCGTCGCGCATCGCGGTGCAGCGCGGACAGCGCAGGACGGCGTCGAGCCAGCTCATGGGGACTCCTTCCTTAAGCGCAGCAGTGGCAGAACCAGGCCCGGACCCCGGCCGGCGGGGCGAGATGCCCGAAGGCGATGCATGCGGCGCCCGAGCCGGTCAGGCAGTGCGCCGCCCCGCGCTCGGCGAGCCAGGCGAGCAGGCCGTCGAGCGCCGGACACACCCGGCAGGCGGCGGCGGTGAGGCGGTTGTGCAGCCAGCGCTCCGGCTCGGCGAGGCGCGCGGCGAACCACGGCCAGCCGCGGGCCGGGCGCGGGCCGCGCTCCTCCTCGCTCAGCGCGGCGTAGACCGCGGGCGTCGCGCAGGCCGCGCCCTCGGGGAGCAGGACGGTCAGCGGTAGCGGCGGCAGCGGCGGCAGCGGCTGCAGCCGCTCCCCGCGGCCCGTCGCATGCGCCGTGCCGCCTTCCAGGCAGAAGGGGACATCGGAGCCGAGCTCGGCCGCCAGCTCGCGCAGCCGCTCGCGGCCGAGGGGCCGCCCGCCCAGCCTTTCGAGCGCGCGCAGGACGGCCGCGGCGTCGGCCGAGCCGCCGCCGAGGCCGGCGCCCGCCGGGATGCGCTTCTCGAGGACGATGTCGACGCCGGCGCGCAGGCCCGCGGCCTCGCGGTAGCGCTGCGCGGCGCGCCAGGCGAGGTTGCGCTGGTCGGCGGGCAGGCTCGGATCGTCGCAGCGCAGCGTAAGCTGTTCGTCGGCGCGCAGGCTCACCGTCACGCGATCGCAGAGGTCGATCGTCTGGAACACCGTCTCGAGTTCATGGTAGCCGTCGCCGCGGCGGTGGAGGACCTCGAGGTAGAGGTTGACCTTGGCCGGCGCGCGCTCGCAGACGGCGCTCACCATCCCGCCTCCCACAGGCGGCGGCCGCTCCACGCCGGATCGCGGCCGGCCGCGAGCGCATCCATCGCCTGGTTGACCAGGGCGTCGGCGCGCTCGTTGCCGGGGTCGCCGGCGTGGCCGGGCAGCCAGCGCCAGCGCACCCGCTGCGCGCCGAGCAGGCGATCGAGCTCCTGCCACAGATCGACATGCTGCAGTTCGCCGTCGCGCCGCCGCCAGCCGCGCTCCTTCCAGCCCGGCAGCCAGTCGCGTGCGGCCTGGACGAGGTAGCGGCTGTCGCTGCGGATCTCGACCTCCAACCCGCTGCGGCGCAGGCTGCGCAGGGCCATCACCGCCGCGAGCAGCTCCATCCGGTTGTTGGTCGTCTCGGCCTCGCCGTCGCAGCGCTCCAGGCAGCGCCGCGTCGCGGTCTCGACGAGGACGAAGGCCCAGCCGCCGGGCCCGGGGTTGCCGCGGCAGCCGCCGTCGGTCCAGGCGATCACCGCCGCCGGCGCGCTCATTCGCCGCTCTCCGCCGGCTCGGCGCCGGCCGCGACCGCGGCGTCGCCGAGCTCGCGGTAGCGCGCACGAAACTGCGCGGCGAAGGCGGCGCAGCGCCGGCCGCGGATCGCCGCGCGCAGGCGCGCCATCAGCCGCTGGTAGTAGGCGAGGTTGTGCAGCGACAGCAGGGTGCCGCCGAGGACCTCGCCGGCCTTCAGCAGGTGGTGCAGATAGCCGCGGCTGAGGCGCCGGGCGGGGCTCGGCGTGTCGTCGATCGGGCGGGGATCCTCGGCGTACTCGGCGCGCTTCAGGCGCAGCGGTCCGTCGTCGGTGTAGGCGATGCCGTGCCGGCCCATCCGCGTCGGCAGCACGCAGTCGAAGAGATCGAGGCCGCGCGCGACGGCCTCGACGAGGTCGAGCGGGGTGCCGACGCCCATCAGATAGCGCGGGCGGTCTTCCGGCAGCAGCGGCACGACGGCGTCGAGCACCGTCTGCCGCTCGTCGGCGCTCTCGCCGACGGCGAGCCCGCCGATCGCATAGCCCGGCAGGTCGAGGGCGACCGCGGCCCGCGCGCTCTCCGCCCGCAGGCCGGGGTCGGTGCCGCCCTGCACGATCGCGAACAGCGCCTGCGTCGCGCAGCCGCCCGGGCCCTCGGCGGCGAGCCAGGCCGCGCGCGAGCGCTCGAGCCAGCGCGCGGTGCGTGCGCAGGCCTGCTCGACGACGACGCGCGCCGCCGCCGCCGGCGGACATTCGTCGAAAGCCATGATGATGTCGGCGCCGAGGCAGCGCTGGATGCGGATGCTCTCCTCCGGCGTCAGACGCAGCAGCGTGCCGTCGAGGTGGCTGCGGAAGGTCACGCCCTCGTCATCGATGACGCGATGCGCAGCGAGGGAGAACACTTGGTAGCCGCCGCTGTCGGTCAGCATCGGGCCGTCCCAGCCGCAGAAGGCGTGCAGGCCGCCGAGGCGGCGCACCCGCTCGGCGCCGGGACGCAGCGCCAGGTGATAGGTGTTGGCGAGGATGATCCGCTGCCCGAGCGCCGCCGCCTGCTCCATCGTCACGCCCTTCAGCCCGCCGAGCGTGGCGACCGCCATGAACGACGGCGTCGGCACGGCGCCGTGCGGCGTGACGAGGAGGCCGGCGCGCGCCGCGCCGTCCCGCGCCGTGCACTGCCAGCGCAGCGGCGCCGTCACCACAGCCGCTCCGCGCGCGCGCCGGGATAGAAGCGCTGCACGATGCGTTCGGCGCTGAAGCCCTGCCGCGCCATCAGCCAGGCGCTCACCTGGCTCATCCCCGCCCCGTGCCCCCAGCCGAGGCAGGTGATGTCGTAGAGGAAGCGCCCGGGCTCGCTCGGCGACTCGTACTTGCGCGGGCTCTCGGGAGTCCACAGCGTGCTGCGCAGCAGGTTCTCGCCGACGACGCGGCGCAGGACCTGGGCGGGGATCTCGATCGGCTCGCCCTGGCTGTGGAAGACCCGCACGCTGAGCACGCGCTGGCTCAGCGGATCGCGGCGCCCGACCTTCAGATCGTTGATGTAGCCGATCGTCCGCCCGCTCGGCGCCAGCAGCTTGCCGAGCTCGCGGTGCAGGTCGCGCGGATGGATGGTCGCCGTCGAACGGCCGTGCGTCTCCTCCCAGCCGAGCGCGCGCACCGCCGGCAGGCACCAGGGATCGTCCATCGCCGGCATCACGCCGCTCAAGGGCAGGCGCCCCGAGACATCGCGGGCCTCCGGCCACACCGGCTCGACGCCGCCGACGCTGCCGCCCGAGCTGGCGTGGAAGAGCGCGAGGAAGGGCTGGCCGGCGATCGTCAGCACCTGGCCGCCGGTCTCGAAGGCCGCGCGCCAGCAGCGCGCGTTGCCGACATCGCCGCGGTACTCCTGGTCTTCGCCGCCATCGGTGAGGTCGAACCAGTGCTGGGCGGCGCGCGCCCGCGCGCGCCGCGCGTAGGCGAAGCTGCGGCTGACGATCGCCTGCGCCTTCAAGGCTTCGAGCGGCCAGCCGGGCTGCATCTCGATGCCGACCACGCCCTCGACATAGGCCTCGAGCGGCAGGAAGTTGATCGCCGCCACCTCCTTCGAGCCGAGCCAGCGCAGCTCGAGGCTGCCGCGGTAGCGCCGCCGTCCGATGGCGAACGAGGGGCGCCGTTGCGGCGCCTCCCAGCTCGAGGGCTCGCTGCGCTGCGCAGCCGGGATCCCCGTCCACGGCATCAGGTGCACGCGCGAGACCGTCCACAGCAGCTCCTTGGGGCCGCGCTCGAAGTCGGCGCTGCTGAGCACCAGACCGGAGTTGAGCTCGGGCCGGACGAGGAGCCGACCGCCGCGGCGCAGGAGGATGCGCTTGTCGGCGTCCTGCGGCGCATCGGGGCTGCTCAGCTCGCAGTCGACCAGGGCCTGCACGGTCAGCGCATCGAAGGTGCGGGCGCCGCGCGGCGGGGCGCGGTCGTGCAGCTGCGGGCGGTTGAGCAGCAGCACGCGCAGGCCGGGATCGCTGCCGGCAGGCGGCGGCAGGCGGCGGCGGCCGCGCTCGCGCTCCTCGAGCTCGAGCAGGACGCCGAGCGCCGCCAGCGCGCCAAGCAGCAGGAGCAGCAGCAGCCCAGCGCGGACGGCGCGCAGCGCCTGTTCGCGATCCATGCCAGCAGGCTAGCGGCGACCGTCGCCCGTCCACGCCGCGCGGGCTTCACAGCAGGCCGCAGGCGCGGCGCGCCTGCGCGACGGTCGCGGCGGCGATGCTGCGCGCGCGCGCTGCGCCGGCAGCGAGGATCCGCTCGACCTCCGCCGGATCGGCCAGCAGCTCCTCGCGCCGCCGGCGCGCTGCCGCGAAGCGTTCCAGCAGCAGCTCGAACAGCGCCTGCTTGGCGTGGCCGTAGCCGAAGCCGCCGGGCGGCGGCTGGCGATACTTCGCCTCCAGCTCGCGGGTGCGCGGGTCGTCGCGGCCGGCGACAGCGCGGAAGATGCGGAAGGTCGGATCGCTCTCCGGGTCCTTCGGCTGATCGAGCGGCGTCGAGTCGCTCTTGATCGCCATGATCCGCTTGCGCAGCGTCCGTTCGTCGGCGAAGGGATCGATCGTGTTGCCGTAGCTCTTGCTCATCTTCTGGCCATCGATGCCGGGCAGCACCTCGGCCGCCTCCGCCAGGCGATAGCGCGGCACAACGAACACCTCGCCCCAGCGGCGATTGAAGCGCTCGGCGAGATCGCGCGCGATCTCGATGTGCTGGATCTGGTCCCGGCCGACCGGCACGATCTCGGCGCGCGGGGCCAGGATGTCCGCCGCCTGCAGGATCGGGTAGGTGTAGAGGCCGAGGTTGGCGTCGAAGCCCTTGGCGACCTTGTCCTTGTAGCTGACGCCCTTGTCGGCGAGCGACATCGGGCAGACGCAGGCGAGCAGCCACGAGAGCTCGCAGACCTCCGGCACATCGTGCTGGCGGTAGAGGCAGGTGCGCACGGGGTCGATGCCGAGCGCGATCAGGTCGATCGCGATCTGGCGCGTGCGCGCGGCGAGCTCAAGCGCCGACTCGCTGGTCGTCAGCGCGTGGTAGCTGGCGACGAAGATGAAGCAGTCGTGCTCGCGCTGCAGCTCGACCCACTGCGCGACCGCCCCGCAGTAGTTGCCGAGGTGCAGCTGGCCGGAGGGCTGGATGCCGGAGAGGATGCGCGCCATCGTTCAGCGCCGAGCGTAGGCCGCCGCCGCCTCATCGAGCGTCGCCAGCACGCGCTTCATCGTCTCGGCGTCGGGCAGCAGGGTGATGCGGAAGGCATCGTTGTAGGGGACATTGAAGCCGTGGCCGGGCGTGACCAGGATGTGATAGTGCTCCAGCAGCCACAGCGCGAACTCCTGGTCGTCGAAGGCCGGGAAGGCGCCGGGCCGGGCGCGGACGAAGGCGTAGAGCGCGCCCTGCGGCGCGATCGTGCTGAACCACGGCGAGCGGGCGAAGGCCTCGATGACGACGCGGCGCGTCTCGTAGAGCCGGCCGCCGGGACGGGTCAGGTCGTAGATCGACTGCCGGCCGCCGAGCGCCGTCTGCACCGCCCACTGCCCGGGGACGTTCGCGCACAGGCGCAGGCCGGCGAGCAGATCGAGCGCCAGCAGATAGTCCTTGGCCGCCTCGCGGGCGCCGCTGAAGGAGACCCAGCCGACGCGGTAGCCGCAGGCGCGATAGACCTTGGAGAGCCCGCCGAAGGTCGCGCACAGCGCGTGGCGATTGAGCGTCGCCACCGGCACGTATTCAGCGCCGTCGTAGGTGATCTGGTCGTAGATCTCGTCGGTGAAGATCACCAGGTTGCGCTCTTCGGCGAGGCGGACCAGGCCCTGCAGCACCGCGCGCGGATAGACCGCCCCCGTCGGGTTGTTCGGCGAGATGACGACCAGGGCGCGCGTGCGCGCGGTCGCCAGCCGCGCGACCTCCTCGGGATCCGGCACATACCCGTTCTCGACGCGGCAGGGATAGTGCACGGCGGTGCCGCCGTTCAGCGTCACCGCTGCCGTCCACAGCGGATAATCGGGACTCGGCACCAGCACCTCGTCGCCGGGATCGAGCAGGGCGCGCAAGCACAGCAGGATCAGCTCCGAGACCCCATTGCCGATGAACACCTCATCGGCCGTCACATCCATCACCCCGCGCGACTGCTGCTGCATGACGACCGCTTCGCGCGCCGGGAAGATGCCCTTCTGGTGGCAGTAGGGGTCGGCCTGCTGCAGGTTCTCGATCACCGCCAGCCGCATCGTCTCCGGGGCGCGGAAGCCGAAGGCCCCGGGATTGCCGATGTTCAGCTTGACGATCTCGTAGCCGAGGCGCTCGAGCTCATGGGCGCGCCGCGCCAGCGGGCCGCGGATCTCATAGCGGACTCGGGCGAGGGCATCGGCGGGCTTGATGCGCGGGTGGCTCATGGGACGAGCAGCCTACGGCGCACCCGCGAAATTGCAGCGGAGAGTGGCGACGGCGCCTAGCGGCGGCGCAGACCCTCGACGAGCAGCTCGACCAGGGTCGCGAACAGGTCGCCGGGGGCCTGGGCGTGATGCGCGACATCGAGCGGGCTCGCCATCCCCTCGACGCAGGTGAAGAAGATGTGCAGCACCTGCTCGCAGTCGAGATCGCCGCGCATCGCGCCGTGCTGCGCCGCCTCGTGCATCACCGGCAGCAGCAGCTCGCACAGCGCGCGGCGCCGCTCGCGCCAGGCCTGCTGCGCGAGGTCGGGAGCGGTGGCGCGCAGGTCGGCGAGCAGGACCTGATGGGTGCTGGCGATGTGCACGGCGACGGCGACCAGGATGCGCTTCAAGCGCGCCAGGCGGTCGCCGCCGCGCTCGGCGAGCAGCGCGGTGATCGTCCGCTGGGCCTCGCTGTCGACGCGCGCCAGCACCGCGTGCAGCAGCGCTTCCTTGGTCTCGAAGTGCTTGTAGAGCGTCTTCTTCGAGCGCCCGATCGAGCGCGCGATCTCCTCGGTGGAGACGCGCGAGTAGCCGAAACGCAAGAAGTAGCTCCGAGCGGCGTCGACGATCTGCTCGGCGACCGCTGTCTCGCTGTCGATCATGGCGTAGCTGTGTCCGCTCGCCGCAAGCGGACAAGCGCGAAACGCCGGCACCTGCGCAGAACTCGCGGACTTCCGGATCCGGAGGTCGGCTGTTGAGGCTCGGCAGCGCGCGGGTCGGAAACTTGAGAAACCTGTTAGGTTTCCTGCATGATCTCCCCAGCGAGCGCGTGGCGGCACCGCCTCCTGGCCTGGTTCGACAGCCATGCCGCGGCACGCACCTATGCGAACGACGATGACCTCCGCGTCGACTGGTGGCGCAACCTGCCGTTCTTCGCGATCCACGCCGCCTGTCTCGCGATCCCCTGGGTCGGCTGGAGCTGGCCGGCGCTGCTGGCCTGCGCCGGGCTTTTCTTCCTGCGGATGTTCGCGATCACCGCCGTCTACCACCGTCTGCTGGCGCACCGCAGCTACCGCGCGCCACGCTGGCTGGTCTTCGTCGGCGCCTGCATCGCCAACAGCTCGGCGCAGCGCGGCCCGCTGTGGTGGGCGGCGCACCACCGCCTGCATCACCGCGACAGCGACACCGCGACCGATGCGCACTCCCCGCATCACCTCGGCTTCTGGCGCAGCCACCTGCTCTGGTTCATGACGCCCGGGGCTTTCCGCACCCGCCTCGAGATGGTGCCGGACTGGGCGCGCTATCCCGAGCTCGTGTTCCTCGACCGTTTCGACACCCTCGCACCGGCAGCGCTGGCCGTCGCCTGTTTCGCCGGCGGCTGGGCGCTCAACGCCTGGTGGCCGGAGAGCGGGACCGGGCCCTGGCAGATGCTCGTCTGGGGCTTCTGCCTCTCGACCGTGCTCTGCGCGCACGCGACCTTCACCGTCAACTCGCTGGCCCATGTGTGGGGCCAGAGGCCCTATGCGACGCCCGACCGCAGCCGCAACAACGCGCTGATCGCCCTGCTGACGCTCGGCGAGGGTTGGCACAACAACCACCACCGCTACCCGCACGCGGCGGCGCAAGGCTTCGCCTGGTGGCAGTTCGATCCGACGCTGTGGATCCTGCGCCTGTTCGCTGCGTTCGGCTTGATCAGCGATCTCAAGCCGGTTCCGGAGCGCGTGCTGATCGAAGGCGGCTATCGGCGGCCGGCCGCGCCCGGGAGCGCGCCGTGAAGATCGCGGTCGTCGGCAGCGGGATCGCCGGTCTGACCGCGGCCTGGCTGCTGCGCCGCCGCCACGACATCACGGTGTACGAGGCCGATGACCATATCGGCGGGCACACCCACACTGTGCCGATCACCCGCGACGGCCGGACCTGGGCGGTCGATACCGGATTCATCGTCTTCAATCGCCGCACCTACCCGACCTTCTGCGCGATCCTCGAGCGCCTCGGCGTCCCCTGCCGCCCGAGCACGATGTCGTTTAGCGTCCAGCACGAACGCGACGGGGTCGAGTGGAACGGCTCATCGCTGGCGACGGTGTTCGCGCAGCGCCGGCGCCTCGGCGACGCCGCGCAGTGGCGGATGCTGATCGACATCCTGCGCTTCGCCGCCCCCGCCGAGCGCCTGGCGCGCGCTCGCGACGAGGCCGAGCTGCCGCTCGCAGCCTTCCTCGAGCGGCTCGGGATGAGCGCGGCGTTCCGCGAACGCTACCTCTGGCCGATGACCTCGGCGATCTGGTCGATGCCGCCGCGCGCGCTCGGCGGCTTCCCGGCCCGCTTCCTCTGCCGTTTCCTCGATAATCACGGCATGCTGCGCATCGGCGGCCGTCCGCAGTGGCTGACCGTCGTCGGCGGCTCGTGGCGCTACGTCGCCGCGATGACCGAGGGCTGGCGCGAGCGGATCCGCCTCGCCACCCCGGTCTACCGCGTGCAGCGGCGCCGCGACGGCGTCGAGATCGAGGCCCGTGACGGCAGCGCACTCTACGACCAGGTCGTCCTCGCCTGCCACGCCGACCAGGCGCTGCGCCTCCTGGCCGATCCGACGCCGGCCGAGCGCGAGATCCTCTCCGCGCTGCCCTACACCGACCCGATCGACGCCGTCCTGCACACCGACACCCGGGTGCTGCCGCGTCACCGCGCCTGCTGGGGCGCGTGGAACGCCGTGGTCCGCGCCGATCGCCCCGATGAACGGCCGGCGCTGACCTACGACATGAACATCTTGCAGGGCCTCTCCGCCCCCTGCGAGTTCCTCGTCTCGCTCGGCCTCGATGAACGGCTCGACCCTGCACAGGTCCTCAAGCGCGTGCCCTATCAGCATCCGGCCTACCGCCTCGATTCGCCGGCAGCGCAGCGGCGCTGGGCGGAGATCAGCGGCGTCGACCGCATCCACTACTGCGGAGCCTACTGGGGCTGGGGCTTCCATGAGGACGGCTGCGTCAGCGGGCTGCGCGTCGCCCGCGCGCTCGGGGAGGATCTGTGAACCGCCGCGACCCGCCGCCGGCGTGGTGTTATCTCGGGTGGGTGCGTCACCGTCGCTACGCTCCCGTCCGCCACGCCTTCCGCTATCGGCACGGCCTGCTCGGCGTCGATGCCGACGATGGTCGGGCCTGCGAGCGCCACCCCTGGTTCGCGTGGCGAAGGCCGGCGCCGATCCGCTTTCACCGCGGCGACTATCTGCGGCCACTGGAGCTGCCGCTGGCCGAGGCCGCACGCCGCTGTCTGGCCGAGCAGACCGGCGTGCGCTGCGCGGGGCCGGTCGAGCTGATCACCCAGCCGCGCGCCTGGGGCTATTCCTTCAACCCCGTCAGCTTCTACCTCTGCCATCACGCCGACGGGCGGCTCGCCGGCATCGTCGCCGAGATCACGAACACGCCCTGGCTCGAGCGCCATGCCTACGCTCTGGCCGCGCCGCCGGACCATCGTCCAGGCCGCGCGCTGCACGCCGCCTTCGCCAAGCGTTTCCACATCTCGCCGTTCAACGGCATGCGCCAGGAGTACCGATGGAGCTTTCGCCTCTCCCCCGCGCATCTGCTCATCCACATGCGCGTCTTCGAGACCGGCAGCCTGGTGTTCGACGCCACCCTCGCCTGCTGGCGCCGGCCGCTCAGCGCCGGGTCGCTGTCGCGGCTGCTGATGACCGTGCCGCTGCTCAACCTGCAAGTGATCTGGCGCATCTACTTCCAGGCCTGGCAGCTGTGGCGCAAGCGAGCCCCCTTCCACCCCCATCCGCGAACCCTGCAACCCGCGAGCGTCCCATGACCATCGTCACCGCCCTCGACAGCGACTCCCACCCGATGCTGGCGCCCCGGCCGCTGGCGCGCTGGCTGCGCCGACACGTTCTCGCCGCCCTGCGCGACCTCGAGTGCGGCGCACTGACGATCAGCGACGCAGAGGGCAGCGAACGCTGCGGCCGCAACGAGCTGCAAGCAGGCGATCTGCGCGCCCACATCACCGTGCATCATCCGGACTTCTGGGTGGCGGTCGGCCTCGGCGGGTCGGTCGGCGCCGGCGCGGCCTATGCCCGCGGCTGGTGGGACGCCGATCACCTGACCGCCGTGATCCGGCTCCTCGCGCGCAATCAGGCGGCGCTCGCCAGGCTCGACGGCGGCTGGAACGCCTGGATCGCGGCCCCGCTGCGCCGCCTGCTGTCGTGGTGGCAGCGCAACACGATCGAGGGCGCGGCGCGCAACATCGCCGCCCACTACGACCTCGGCAACGAGTTCTTCGCCCTGATGCTCGACCCGACCATGGCCTACTCGTCGGCGGTGTTCCCGCACCCGAATGCCGATCTCGAGAGCGCGCAGCTGCACAAGTTCGACCTCGTCTGCCAAGCGCTGGAGCTCAAGCCCGGCGAGCGCGTGATCGAGATCGGCAGCGGCTGGGGCGGCTTCGCGATCCACGCCGCGCGCCACTACGGCGTGCGGGTGGTGACGACGACGATCAGCCGCGCCCAGTACGAGCTGGCGCGGCAGCGCGTGCAGCAAGCGGGCCTGGAGGAGCGCGTGACCGTCGTCATGCGCGACTACCGCGAACTGTCGGGCGTCTTCGACAAGCTGGTTTCGATCGAGATGGTCGAGGCCGTCGGCCACGAATATCTGCCGACCTACATGGCGACCTGCGGGCGCCTGCTCGCGCCGCACGGCGCGGCCCTGATCCAAGCGATCACCATCGCCGATCAGCGCTACGAGCGCGCGCGCCGCGAGGTCGACTTCATCAAGCGCTTCATCTTCCCCGGCAGCTGCCTGCCGTCGCTGACCCGGCTGCTCGCCTGCGCGACCGCGGCCAGCGACCTGCGGCTGGCCGCCTATCACGACTACACACCGCATTACGCCCGCACGCTGGCCCGCTGGCGCGAGCGCTGCCGCGCCCACGCAGCGCAGATCGCTGCGCTCGGCTATCCGTTGTCCTTCCGCCGCCTCTGGGACTTCTACCTCGCCTACTGTGAAGGCGGCTTCGCCGAGCGCACGATCTCGGTCGGGCACCTGCTCTTCGTCAAGCCCGGCTGGCGGCAGGCCGGCCATCGCAGCTTCGGCTACGCATGACCGACTTGCCACGCGCCGAGCGCTACGCCTACCTCGCCGCCCAGCAGGCGCTGTGGCTGCTCTTGGTCTGGCTGGCGGCCCTGGGCCACACGCTGTGGCCGGCGGCCATCGCCGGCGCCGCCGTGCTCGCCTTCCTGTGGCGCCTGCCGACGGCGCGCCGGCGCGTCGCCGTTCTCATCGCAGTCGGCCTGGCCTGCGGCATCGCCGTCGACGGCTCGCTGGCCAACCTCGGCCTCGTGCGCTATGCCGGCGAGATGCTGGCGCCGGGAGTGCCTCCGCTGTGGATCCTCGCGCTGTGGGCGCTGTTCGCTGCCGCCCTGGTCGCAGCGCCGGGCTTGACCAACCCCTGGATCGCCGGCCTGGCGATCGGCGCTCCGGGCGGGGCGCTGGCCTACGCCGCGGCCCGTGCCATTGGCGCGATCGCGCTCGAGCTGAGCGCGCTGTGGGTCGTCGCGGCCTTTTACGCTCTGGCGGTCCCGATCCTCGTGCTGACGGCCAACCGTCTGCTGGAGCGCCAGCGATGATCGTCGAGGTGTTGTCGGTCTGGGGCGTGGCCAGCGTGGCGATGGCTGCCGCCTGGGTCTGGCAGCTGCGCTCCCGCGATGCCGGGATCGTCGACGTCCTGTGGGCCTACGGCGTTGGCGGAGCGGGCCTGTGGCTGCTCGCCGCCGGCGACGGCGATCCCGGCCGCCGCGCCGTGCTCGCGGTCCTGCTCGCGCTCTGGTCGCTGCGCCTCGGCACGCACCTGCTGCTCGACCGCGTGCTGCGCAGTCGCGGCGAGGACGGGCGCTATGCCGATTGGCGCGCCAGCAGCGGCGCGCGCTGGCCGCTGGTCTCCGGCGCCTTCTTCCTGGCCCAGGCGCTGTTCGTCGCGCTGTTCGCGATTCCCGCCGCCTGCGGGGCGCAGGATCCGCGGCCCTGGGGCGAGCCGCTCGACTGGCTCGGCTTGGTGCTGTGGGGCGCGGGCTGGAGCATCGAGGCGCTCGCCGACCGCCAGCTCGCGGCATGGCGGCGGGATCCGGCGCACGCCGGCCGCACCTGCCGCGCCGGGCTGTGGCGCTACAGCCGACATCCGAACTACTTCGGCGAGTGGTTGCAGTGGCTGGCTTGGCCGCTGCTCGCGCTCGGCGGCCCGGCCGGGCTCTGGCTGCTGCTGCACCCCCTGCTGGTGCTCGCCTTCCTGTGGTGGTTCACCGGCATCCCGCACTGCGAGCGCCGCGCCCTGCGCAGCCGCGGCGACGATTATCGGCGCTACCAGCAGACGACATCGCCGTTCTTTCCCTGGCCACCGAGATCCGAGGAGGCATCATGAACATCGGCATCGCCCTCGCCGAACGCGGCGCCCTGCCCGATCCCCTGACGCGTCTTGGCATCCGCCGGCTGCTCGCCAAGCGCTTGGACGAGCGCCGCCGGCACCCCGAGCGCCGCGCCGCCTTCCTCGCCAGCCTGCGGACGGCGCCGATCGCCATCCACCAGGAGGCCGCGAACGCCCAGCACTACGAGGTGCCGGTCGGGTTCTTCCGCCTCGTCCTCGGGCCGCGGCTGAAGTACTCCGCGTGCTATTTCCCGAGCGGCCGCGAGACGCTGGCCGAAGCCGAGGAGGCGATGCTGGCGCTGACCGCTGAGCGCGCGCAGCTGCGCGACGGGCAGCGCGTGCTCGAGATCGGCTGCGGCTGGGGCTCGCTGACGCTGTGGATGGCCGAGTGCTTTCCGCATAGCCGCATCGATGCCGTCAGCAACAGCGTCAGCCAGCGGCGCTGGATCGAGCAGCAGGCCGCCGCGCGCGGCCTCGGCAACATCCGCGTGCACACCGCGGACATCGCCGCCTGGCAGCCGCCCGAGCGCGGCTTCGACCGCATCGTCTCGGTCGAGTGCTTCGAGCACCTGCGCAACCACGCAGCGCTCTTCGCCCGCCTGCGCTCCTGGCTGGCCGATGACGGGCTGGTCTTCGTCCACGTGTTCTGCCACCGCGAGGACGCCTATCCCTTCGAGACCGACGGCGATGACGACTGGATGGGGCGGCACTTCTTCACTGGCGGCATGATGCCGAGCGAGGACCTCTTCGCGCGCTACGACGAGGACCTGCGCGTCGTCGCGCGCTGGCGCGTCGACGGCCGGCACTATGGGCGCACCGCGCGCTGCTGGCTGCGCAACCTCGACGAGCGGCGCGCCCAGGCCGAGCAGGTGCTGGCCGCCGCCGGTCATCCCGAGCCGCAGCTTCAAGCCGAGCGTTGGCGGCTGTTCTTCCTCGCCTGCGAAGAGCTGTTCAACTGGGGTCGGGGCGAGGAGTGGTTCGTCAGCCACCAGCTGCTGGCCCCGCGCTGACGCGGCTTGCTGCGGCGCCGCTCGGCCGACGCTCCGCGCATGGCGGAGGCGACGCGGGAAGACACGCGACAGCGGCGCGTTCAGCGGGCCGCCGCGCTCTCGGTCGCCTCCAACAGCGTCCTCGTCGTCGGCAAGCTCGTGACGGGGCTGATCATCGGCTCGGTCGCAGTCGTCTCCGAGGCGATCCACAGCGCCGTCGACCTGCTCGCCGCGCTGATCGCCTGGTTCGCGGTCCGCGAGGCCGGCAAGCCGGCCGACGAGCAGCACGCCTACGGCCACGGCAAGATCGAGAACCTGGCAGCGCTGATCGAGGCGGCGCTGATCGTCGCCGCCGCGATCTGGATCATCATCGAGGCCGCGCTGCGGCTCGTCGACCCCAAGCCCGTCGCGGGCGCGAGCTGGGGCGTGCTGGCGATGGGCATCTCGGCCCTCGTCAATCTCCTTGTCTCCTCCTACTTGATGGCGGTCGGCCGCCGCTGCGACTCGATCGCCCTGCAGGCCGACGCCTGGCACCTGCGCACCGATGTGCTGACCTCGTTCGGCGTCATGGCCGCCCTGGCGGTGATCTGGGCCGGCGACCGCTGGTGGGGCGTCGACCTGTGGTGGGTCGATCCGGTGGTCGCGATCGCCGTCGCCCTGCTCATCCTGCGCGCTGGCGCGCAGCTGACGAGCGAAGCCGGCGGCGACCTGATCGATCGCAGCCTGCCGATGCCCGAACGCTCCTGGATCATCGCCCACATCCGCGCGCTCTATCCGCGGATCACCGGCTTCCACGATCTGCGCACGCGCAAGGCCGGCCGTCACCGCTTCGTCGAAGTCCACCTCGTCGTGCCGGAAGACCTCAATATCCGCGCCGCGCACGCTCTCGCCGAATCGGTCGAGCTCGGCATCGGCGAACACTTTCCCGGCACCACGGTCACCGTCCACCTCGATCCCTGCGATCTGCACTGCCCGCCGCGCTGCCTCGCCGGCTGCCTGCTCGGCGAAGAGCGCAACCGCCGCCGCGCCGAGCGCGGCCTGCCGCCGATCGATCCCCCGGCGCGTTGATTGTCCGGGCCGGCGCCGCCGGACGCTGATACCATGCCGCGCTTCTTCAACACCGCCGGCCCCTGCCGGCCAAGCGAGCACTACATGCTGCCGGCGCGCGAGCGGATCGCCGACCTCGCGCCGCTGATCGCCGCGCGGCAGTACTTCGTCATCCACGCCGCGCGCCAGACCGGCAAGACGACGCTGCTGCTCGAGCTCGCCGCCGAGCTCGAGGCCGGCGGCCGCTACCGCGCGCTGTACTGCTCGGTCGAGACCGCGCAGGGC
>JANWWU010000013.1 GCA_025055595.1 Planctomycetota bacterium
ACGGCGCAGGAAGGCAAGCGAGAGTATGCAGGAACGCTCCACGGCGTGTCACACGCCCTGGCATTATCTGCCGGCCGACGGGAAGGCAAGCGGCCGGCTGCTGCCAGCGCTTCTCGGCCGGCGGCTGCTGTCGGCGCTGCGCATCCAGCGGCGCCCGGCCGGCGGGAGATTAGGCCTTGGTGGCTGCTGGATGGCTTGCTGGATAGCTAGGCGCTTTCTGCTGGATCGCTCGCCTAACCACTTGTGCTTTCTGGAGCGCCGGGCAGGACTCGAACCTGCAACCGTTAGATCCGAAGTCTAATGCTCTCTCCAATTGAGCTACCGGCGCACAGTTTGAGGGAGGAGGCGGTGAGGCATTGATGTACGTCGAGGAACGCACGCGCAAGTTTAGCCAAGCCGATGTCTGGGCGCGTTGGCGTCTGCTCTGCAAGATGCAGCCGTATCAAATATACCTTATGCACCTGCGAGGCCGCGGCACAGCGATGCCCATCGGCCGAGCGGCGCACAGGAGAACAGGCCGGCGTGCTCCTGCTAGATGCTGGCGAGAGCAGGGACATGGCTGCATCGGTTCTCTATCCTTGTCAATCCTGGTGGGGCGAGCTGGATTCGAACCAGCAACCAAACGATTATGAGTCGTCCGCTCTGACCGTTGAGCTATCGCCCCATGCACCTTCCCTGGAGGGGTGCGTTGGGTCCTGCAGCGAAACAGCGGATTGAATCGTGCCCGCTTCTTGGAGGCTGCAATCACGCTGCGACCCTCAGGTCTGTCAGGACTTGGGCGCACGAGCGGGAACTCGGTCGCAACGCTTGCCACATTTGCTTTTGAAGCTAAACTCTAGGCTGTCATGATCGGCGCGCTCGATGTGCTGGTGGTCGACGACCGTCCGGACACGGTGCGCTTTCTCACCGAATTTCTCTTGCAGCGCTGTCGTCGCGTCGATGTCGCGACGAGCGTCAAGGAAGCGGAAGCGGCAGTGGCCCGTCGCCGGGCGGCGGGAGAACGCTACCATCTGATTTTTTGCGACTTTGTGATGCCGGGCGCCGATGGGCTCGTATTCCTGAGGCAGCTGCGTCAGCATCAGGATGAGGTGCCGTTCGTCTTCATCACGGGTTATCGGACCTTGAACGCGACGTTCGAGGTCGAGGCGCAGCGGCTCGGCGTCCTCGCGATTCTCGACAAACCGATCGAGCTCAACGAAGTGCAGCGATTGCTCGATTTGGCGACGGCCACTTATCGTCGCAAGCGCGAAGAACAAGCGAAAGATCAACCATTTTTTGGAACCTCACGCGTGTTGCGCACCAACAGCCAGGTGTTGCCGCGTGAGCAGACGGAGGCAGCAGCGGAAGCAGCGCCCAAGGGGCCTCTTGCAGATGCCAGCGCGGACAGCGTTCGTCAAGGCTTCCACCCCGATGACTACGAGCCGACGGCTGGAGCGCTGGAGCCTCGTCCTGGTACCGTCGCTCAACAGTCGGCTTTCGATCCGAATGCCGCGCTCGACCCGCGCAAGATCTCTCCGAACGATCCCCGCCTGAGTACGCCAGTCGAGGGCTACCGCAGGCAGCCGAGCAATGTCATCGTGATGCCAGGTAGCACGACGCGGGTACGCCGCAGCGTCGATCCTGCGATCGTGGCACCGTCGGGCGGGACAGCTGGGCGCGGCAGCGAGCCGATCTTGCGCAGGAGCGGTGAGCGCGGCCCGGGTGCGCTCGTGCCGCCTGGAGGGCCGGGCGCTGCGCCCAATCCTAGCCCAGCCCCACCAGGGCCGGGGACCGCCGCGCCTCCCTCCCTGCCTGCAGCCTTCGGCGGTCCCGTTCCGGGGTCTGCTGCGTTCAACGCGCCGCGCATTCCGACCCCGATGCCGCAAACCACCCTGACGACTCGGGTGCGCCGCGGAGTCGAGAGTCCGCCGAGGCAGGATCAGACGTTTGCCCCATCGCCCGGCAACGAACTGATGCAGTCGCGGATGGTCGCCTGTGCGCACTGCGGCAAGACCTTCGCCGTGGCGGTCAAGCAGGAAGCCTATACGACGGTGTGCATCCACTGCGGCCACCTGCAGCGCGTGGAACCCGGCTCCTGAGCGCGGCCACGGGGCAACGGCGACAACGCCACGTCAGACCTGGCCGAGGTAGCTCTTCAACAAGTAGTCGGTGGACGGATTGAACCCGTCGATCGGGGCTTGAGCGCTGCGGGCGCGGCGGATCGCGTCGCGCACGCGCTTGGCGAGCACCTTGCCAAGCTCGACGCCCCACTGATCGAAGCTGTTGATGCCCCAGATGAAGCCTTCGACGACCGTGCGGTGTTCGAAGAGCGCCAGCAGCTGGCCGACCGCGTAGGGCGTCAGCTGATCCATCAGGATGATGCGGCTGGGGCGGTTGCCGGGGAACTCCTTATGCGGGATGAGGGCCTCGGGGACCCCTTCGCGGCGCAGGTCGTCCGCGCTCTTGCCGCAGGCGAGGGCATCGGGCTGAGCGAAGAAGTTGCTCATCAGCTCGTCGTGGTTGTCGACCGGCTCGCCAGGGACGTTCAGCGGGGTCTGGCTGCGACGGAAACCGATGAAGTCGCAGGGGACGACTCGTCCTTGATGCAGCAGCTGGTAGAAGGAGTGCTGGCCATTCGTCCCCGGTTCGCCGAAATCGATGGGTCCGGCGTCGAACGGCAGAGCCCGGCCATCGAGGGTCACGCGTTTTCCGTTCGACTCCATGTCGACCTGCTGGATGTGGGGAGCGAACTTGAGCAGGGCCTGGCAGTAGGGCAGCAGCGCCCGCGCCGGACGGCCGAGGAAGCTCGTCTGCCACACGCCGAACAGTCCGAGCAGCACGGGGAGATTGCGCTCCAGCGGCGCGGTGAGGAAGTGCCGGTCCATCGCATGCGCGCCCTGCAGGAACTCCTGCACCGCCTTGAAGCCGAAGTGCAGAGACAGCGGCAAGACGCCGACGGCGCTGCACACGCTGTAGCGACCGCCGACCCAGTCCCAGAAGCCGAAGGCGTTCGCGGGATCGATGCCGAAGCGCTGCACTTCGTCGAGGTTCGTGCTGACGGCGACCATGTGCTTGGCGACCGCCTCCTGGCCCAGGGCCTGGACCAGCCACTGACGGACGGTCTTGGCGTTGAGCATCGTTTCCGCCGTCGTGAAGGTCTTCGAGACGACGACGACCAGCGTGCGCTCGGGGTCGAGGCCTTCGAGCGCGCGCGTGACATCGATGGGGTCGACATTGGCGAGGAAGCGCAGCGTGCGCCGGCGCGCCTGCTGCGCGCAGCGTGGATCCGTGCGCAGCGCTTCGTAGACGAACTCGGGACCGAGGTAGCTGCCGCCAATGCCGATCGAAACGACCTGCGTCAGCTTCTTGCCGGTGACGCCTTTCCACTGCCCGCGGCGCACGGCGTTGCTGAATGCCTTGATCCGTTCGAGCACGGCATGGACATCGGCAACGACATCGCGGCCGTCGACGACGATCCGCTGACGCTTCGGTGCGCGCAGCGCGATGTGCAGCACGGCGCGCTGTTCGGTGGCGTTGATCCGCTCGCCCTGGGCCATCGCCTTGATCTTGCGCGGCAGATCGGCTTCGCGCGCGAGGTCGAGCAGGAGATCGCGCGTCTGCAGCGTCGCGTTCTCGCGGCTGGCGTCGAGCAGCACGCCCTCCGCCTCCCAACGCAGGCCGGCGCAGCGTTGCGCGTCCTGCAGGAGGTCGCGCAGGTGCAGGGGGCGGATCTCTGCCACATGGGCGGCGAGCGCCTTCCAGGCGCGGGTCTCGCAGATCAGCATGAGTGGCTCCCGGGAGGCAGCGTAGTGGAGCGCGGCGCTCGGCCACTGGCGGGCTGCATCGACGCCGAGCTCTGCGGCAGCGACGGCGCGGCTCCCCCGTGGGCGGTCTTGCGCCAGTAGTGCGGACGCAGGCAGAGCTCCCACAGCGCGCGCCAGGCCGCGAGCGAAATCAGGAACCACGCCACGGGCAGCAGCATCACGGCTCGCCAGAAGCCACGCCAGCGCCGAGGCGCGCCGCCCCAGCGCGCGGCGATGGCGAGGACGATGCCGTTGCCGCACAGCAGAACGACGGCGGCGCCGGCGAAGCACAGCGAGGCCATCGACCACCAGGGATCTTCATCGGGGCCGACATAGACGAGGGGCCACGACCACGGTGTCGCGGCCGACAGCGGGTCGCTGGGCATCGGAAGCCGTGCGCTGAGCAGATCCCAGAGCTGGAAGCCGCGCTGCACATCGAGGAGCAAAAGGCCGAGATAAACGAGCGTCGACACGCTGAGCGGCAGCGCCAGGGCCGACAGCAGCGTCGCGCAGGGGACCGTCAGGAAGCAGCCGAGCACGCCCCAGGGACCGAGGCGGCGCAGCAGGAACAGCGGGCGACGCCACCACACGAGATGCGTCACCAGGTATCCCTTGAGCCAGCGGCTGCGCTGCCCGATCCAAGTACGAAGATCGGCGGGGGCCTCTTCCCAGGTGATTGCATCGAGCATGCGGGTGCGGTAGCCGGCGGCGTGCAGCCGCACGCCGAGGTCGCAGTCCTCCGTGACATTGAAGGGGTCCCAACCGCCGAGTTCGCGCAGGACATCGCAGCGGAAATGATTGCTGGTGCCGCCGAGCGGGATCGGCAGGCCCAGGCGCACGAGGCCGGGAAGGTAGCGCAGGAACCAGACCGCATACTCGATGGCGAACCACGCCGTCAGCAGGTTTTGCTCGGGGTTGTAGGGCAGCAGGCGGGCCTGCAGGCAGGCGATCTGCGGCGGAGCGGTGCTGAAGGCGCGCGCCGCGCGCTGCAGCTGATCCGGTTCTGGGCGATCCTCGGCGTCGAAGATCACCAGCAGCTCGCCGGTCGCGCGCGCCAGGCCGTGGTTGCAGGCTCTCGGCTTCGTGCGCGGCTGGCCGGGAGGGACGATGCAGGGTTCGATCCACGGCGGCAGCTGCTCAGCGGCCAGCGCGGAGAGCGTCTCGCTGTCGTCGGCTTCGAGCAGCAGCAGCACCTGCAGGCGATCGCGCGGGTATTCGAGGGCGTGCAGGGCCGCCAGCAGCGAGCCGATCACCTTCGGCTCGCGATACAGCGGCACCAGCACGGTGTAGCTCGGCCAGCTCGGCGGATCGGCGCTGGGCGCCGCGGCGCGTTCTGATCCGCAGGCGATCGCGAGCAGCCGCAGCGCGAGGCCGGCGGCGTAGAGCAGGCCGAGGGTGCCGAGCACCGCACCAAGGCCGATCAGCGGGTCGTAGAGCAGCAGGTAGAGGATCGCGGCGAGCAGCCCTCCGTAGAGGGTCTCTTGCAACGCTGGCTGACGTTGGAGCGCGGCGAGCGCGCCGACGACCAGAGAGCCTGCGGCCATGCCGGCGAGCGCCACCGCTGGATCGCCGAGGTGCTGGTGCAGCCAGACGACGGCGGCGGGCGCGGGCTCGGCCAGCGGCGACGGCGCGCCGCAGCAGGTGACGACGAGGAGCGCCGCGGCCCACGCGGCGAGGGCCCCCCACAGCAGCCAGGCGGGCTGCCAGACGCGCGCCGCGCACTGCGCGCCGTACCTTGCGACGTAGGCATCGACCAGGGGATCCTGCGGCGCTGCGCCTGCGCGGCGTTCCGGCACTGCTGGCGCTTCGCCCATCAGCGGACCGGGTTCTGGCGCAGCGGCCCGGCGATCTCGACGACGCGCCCGACAGCGGCGTGGGCGAAGACCAGGCGCCACGTCGGCGTCAGCGCTTCGGCGACGCGGTCGGCCCATTCGACGGCGAGGACGCCGTCGGCGGCGATGTCGTCGTCGACTCCGAGGGCTGCCAGCTGCGGCCAGCCGTCGAGGCGGCAGGCATCGACATGGATCACGGGCAGGCGCGCCTGGTAGCGATGCAGCAGGGTGAAGGTCGGACTGCTGACGCAGGCGGGATCTCCCCCCAAGGCTTCGACGAGCGCGCGCACGAAGGTCGTCTTGCCCGACCCCATCGGCCCGTTCAGCGCGAGCTGATCGCCCGGCCGCAGCGCGGGCGCGATCAGCCGCGCGAGTTCAGCGACCGCGCTGAGGTCAGCGAGGACCTCCCGGCGCACGCCCTCGTCTCGCGCCATACCGCGGATTGTGGGCTGCTGGCCCTGCGCAACAGTTGTGCAGCCGTCGTCCAGGCTCTGCCCGATCTTGCGCCCGGCATTCGCTTTCGCGGCTTGCGCCTACGCTGCCGCGGCATGAGCGTCGCGCTGCGCTACCATGAGGCGACGAAGTATCGGCCGGAGACGATCGGCGAGCATCCGCCGCTCGATTGGTCGCGGCAGCCCCTGCCCTACAAGCCCTATCACGGATGGCGCGCCGTGGAGCTGGCGCCCCTGCTGCCGCTCGATCCCAACCCCTTCACGGGCGAAGCGGCACGGCCCATGGAGGGCTGGCGGGGATGCACGCTCGCGGCGCTGGCGCGCTGGCTCTATGCCACCTATGGGATCACCGGCATCATCCAGCAGCCCGGGCAGCCGCTGTATCTGCGGGCCGCGCCCTCGGCCGGGGCCCTGTATCCGACCGAACTGTACGTCGCCGTTCGTTCCTGGCCCGAGCTCCCAGCCGGGTTGTACGGCTTCGATCCCCTCCGGCATCGTTTGGCGCTCTTGCGCGAGGATCCGGGATGTGCCGATGCCGTGACCGCCGCGGCCTACGGCAACGCCGAGCTCGCTGCCGCGCCGCTGATCGTCATCGTCGCGAGCGTCTTCGAACGCAGCCGCTGGCGCTATCGCGAACGCGCCTATCGCCGCGTGCTGCTCGATGCCGGTCATGTCATCGGCAATGCCGGCATCGCGGCGGCGGCCTGCGGTCTGCGCGTCGCGGCGACCGCCGCCTTCTGCGATGAGCAGGTGGAGGCGGCGATAGGCTGCCCTGTCGGAGAAGAGGGCGTGCTGGCGCTGCTGGCGGTGCAGGCCGTCGACGGCGGCCGCCAGCGACCGGCGTGGACGGCGCTGCCGTCGCCGCCTCGCGAGGGGGAGCCGACGCTCGCCGGGCTGCACCACGCCAGCGCTCTGCCTGCGGAGCGGCCGCGCCTGCTGGGCAGCGACGCCGATGAACTGCCGCTCGCCGATTCCCACGGTTGGGCCTCGGGTCCGCGCTTGCTCGGTGAAGGCAGCAGCGGGCCGAACCCGCTGGCGCTCGACCCCTTGCGAACCATCATCCGCCGCCGCAGCTGCCGACGCTTCGTGCGCGCCTCGTTGGCGCGCGATGCCTTGGCGCGGATCTTGGCGGCGACCTATGTGCCCGAGCGCGTCGGCTGCGATGAGCAGCCGGCGTTCGCGCGGCAGTCGCTCGCCACGTTCATCGTCGTCGCCGATGTTCCCGGCGTGTCCCCCGGCGTGTACTATCTCTGTCCCGCGACGCTCGAGCTGCGCCCGGTCGCGCGTCGCGAACCCCGCGAGCAGGTGCGCTTCTTGTGCCTCGGGCAGGATCTCGGCGGCGATGCCGCGGTCACGGTCTTCCACACCGCCGACCTGCAACGCTGCGTGCATCGCTACGGCGATCGTGCGTATCGCTATCTGCATCTCGATGCCGGCATCCTCGGCCAGCGGCTCAACCTCGCGGCGGTCGCCGAGGATGCGGGAGCGAGCGGCATCGGCGGCTTCTTCGACGATCAGGCGGCCGATCTCCTCGGGATACCGCGCAGCCAGGCGATCGTCTACATCACGGTGCTCGGCGTTCCGGCAGGCTCGACGATCGTGATCTGAGACCTCGGCCAGCCGTCACAGGGTGACGCGATGGGCGCGGCTCGGCTTGATCGCCGCCACGATCAGATCCATCACCGCCGCGGGTACCGGATCGTCGAGGGTCAGGATGACCAGCGCATCGCCGCGGCCATCGATGCGCGAGACCTCCATCCGCGCGATGTTGATGCGATGATCGCCGAGAATCGTGCCGTACTTGCCGACCATGCCGGGGCGGTCGGGATACTCCATGATCAGCAGGTGACCGCTGATCGGCAGATCGATCGGATATTCGTCGTAGCGCTGCACGCGCAGCTGCCCGCGATCGAGGGAGCCAGCGATGATCCGCTCGCCGGCCGGCGTGATCGCCTTCACGGTCACCGCCGGGCCGCCGCCGACATCGCGGGCGGAGCTGGTCACCGTGATCCCGCGCTCCGCCGCGATATGATTGACGGTGACGAAGTTGACCACTTCGTCGCTGATCCGCTGCAGGGCGCCTTTCAGCGCCGCCACCGCCAGCGGCTTGATGTCGTACTTCGCGAGCTCGCCGGCGGCGATCACCTCCAGGCCGATCAGCGGGGCAGCGAGCGTCTGCGCGACGATCGACCCCAGGGTTTCCGCGACCGACAAGTAGGGATCGAGCGCCGGATCGACGCGCAGCTGGACATTGACCGCATTGATGATCTTGCCGCTGGCGAAGAAAGCATTGAACTGCTGCGCGATGTCGACGCTGACCTTGGTTTGCGCCTCCTCGGTGCTGGCGCCCAGATGCGGGGTGAGGATGACATTCGGCACGCCAAGCAGCGGACTGTTGGCCGGCAGCGGCTCTTCGGCGAAGACATCGAGAGCGGCCACGATGTGACCGCTCTTGGCGAGCTCGGCCACGGCAGCTTCATCGATGATGCCGCCACGGGCGACATTGATCAGCCGCGCGCCGCGCTTCATCGAGCGCAAGCGGGCGGCATCGAGCATGTTGCGCGTCTGATCGGTCAGCGGCGTATGGACGGTGACGACATCGGCGCGAGCCAGCAGCGTCTCGAGGTCGACGGGCTCGATGCGCAGGTCGCGAGCGACTTCGGCGGACAAGAACGGATCGTGGGCGATGACCGTCATGCCGGCCGCCTGCATCACCTGGGCGACATGCTTGCCGATCTTGCCGAGGCCGATGATGCCGAGCACCTTGCCGTGGAGCTCGACGCCGACGAAGGACTTCTTATCCCACTCGCCGCGCACGAGCTTGGCGTGGGCTTGCGGGATGTAGCGCGCCGCGGCGAAGATCATGCCGATCGTGTGTTCCGCAGCGGAGACGATGTTGCCGAGCGGGGCATTCATCACCACCACTCCGGCGGCGGTGGCCGCCGCGACATCGATGTTGTCGACGCCGACGCCAGCGCGTCCGACGAGCTTCAAGCGAGGCGCTCCGGCCTTGATGACCGCCGCTGTCACCTGGGTGGCGCTGCGCACGACCAAGGCATCGTAGTCGCCGATGATCTTGAGCAGTTCCTCGCTGGAGACCTTGCGATTCTCGACTTGGTGGCCGCCCTGATGGAGGATCGCGAGACCTTCCGCGGCCATGCCGTCGGTGACGAGGATGCGTGCCATAGTGTGCCCTTCGTACCTGCCAACCTAGTGGCCCTTCACGAGGGCGCCACCGTCCGGGGCCGCGGACGCGCCATCGATGGCGGAGGCGCGCGCATTATCGATGCCGGCGCGGCAACGACTGGGAAGGCCGCTGACCGGGATCGAGGGCTCGCTGCGCCCTGCGGGCCCTGCGGCGGCGATCCGGGTCTTCGCGTCCGCTCGCTCCATGGTCGGACCGACTGGATTTGAACCAGCAACCCCTACCACCCCAAGGTAGTGCTCTATCCAGGTTGAGCTACGGTCCGGCTGCGCGAACTTGCCTCAGCGAGGGGAAAGACATTTTTTCCTGCATCACATCCTGTCAAGCACGATGGCGAATCGCTGCCTCTGCACCGCGGTGGGCGACGATGGCGAGGAGCGGCTTGGCGAGCTGGCGCTGGCAGGAAGCAGGAGCCGAATATGATCGCGTTCATGACGCAGGATCCTGCTGCTGAGACGCCTTCCGTCCCACCATCCACGGCGCCGACGCCGCCCGCGGGCGAGCCGGCTCCTCCAGAGGCGGCCGCTGCGACCGACGCCGCTGCGGCGGCGCCGACGCCTGAGGCAGCTGGCGGTCGGCGCAAGCGGTCGGCGGCGCAGAGCGCGGCCAACAAGGGCGCAGCCGTCGACTACCTCGGACCGGAAGCGAAGCGGGCCCGCTCGGCTGTGATCCGCGATATCCGTGCGGCCTTGGAGCGGCCCGAGGCTCCGCGCGCCCGCGCCGACAAAGCGACGAGCGCCACCAAGGGCGATGCATTGGCGGAGACCGTGCATCGCGCCTCGCCGCGCACGCGCTCGGTCATCGGCATGCTTCTCAAGCACATGCGCTGAGAAGCGCTGGTGCTCGATCTTGCCTAGTAAAAATTGACGAGCGTCATCATCGCTCGAGGAGACCCTATGCCGCTTGCGCTTCCCGAGATCGAGATCTGGTTCGTTGTCGGCAGTCAGCACCTCTATGGACCGGCGGCATTGGAGCAGGTCGCCGCCAATGCCCGGCACATGGTCGCTGGTATGAACGACAGCGGCGTGCTGCCCTTGCGTCTGGTCGCGAAACCGGTGATGACCACGCCGGATGACATCCGCGCGCTGTGCCAGCAGGCGAACGCCGACCCGCGCTGCGGCGGACTCGTGCTGTGGATGCACACCTTCTCGCCGGCCAAGATGTGGATTGGTGGGCTGCGACAGCTGAGCAAGCCCTTTGCACACTTCCATACGCAGTTCAATCGCGATCTGCCGTGGTCGACGATCGACATGGACTTCATGAATCTCAATCAGGCGGCGCATGGCGATCGGGAAGCGGGCTTCCTGCACACCCGCATGCGCCTCGAGCGCACGGTGATCGTCGGGCACTGGCAGGATCGCCGCGCGCTCGCGCGCCTGGCGACTTGGATGCGCGCGGTGCGCGGCTGGGCGGCCTTGCAGGGCGCCAAGTTCGTCCGCTTCGCCGACAACATGCGCTATGTGGCCGTGACCGATGGCGACAGGGTCGCGGGCGAGATGCGTTTCGGCTACAGCGTGGTCTCGCATGGCGTCGGCGAGCTGGCAGCGGCCGCGGCCGAGGTCAGCGACGCGGCGATTGACGCGCTGTGCCGCGAGTACGAGGCCTGCTACGAGATGGCCCCGGAGCTGCGCCGCGGCGGCGCCCGCCATGGCGCGGTGCGCGAACAGGCGCGTCTGGAGCTCGCCCTGCGTGGCTTCCTCGAGCGCGGCGGCTTCAGCGGCTTCACCGACAACTTCGAGGACTTGACCGGCCTCCGGCAGCTGCCGGGGCTGGCGACGCAGCGCCTGATGGCCGACGGCTACGGCTTCGGCGCCGAAGGCGACTGGAAGACCTGCGCGATGGTCCGCGCGATGAAAGTGATGGGTGCGGGCTTGCCGGGCGGCACCTCGTTCATGGAAGACTACACCTATCACCTCGATCCCGAGCGCCCGCTCGTGCTCGGCGCGCACATGCTCGAAGTCTGTCCGAGCATTGCCGCCCAGCGGCCGAGCCTCGAGGTGCATCCACTGGGCATCGGCGGCAAGGAGGACCCCGCGCGCCTCGTATTCACAGCGCGCTCCGGACCGGCGCTGAACGCCAGCCTGATCGATCTCGGCAATCGTTTCCGCCTGTTGATCAACGAAGTGACGGTCGTCGAACCGCCGGCGCCGCTGCCCAAGCTGCCTGTGGCGCGCGCGGTGTGGGCGCCGAAGCCCGACTTCGCGACGGCTTGCGCGGCCTGGATCTATGCCGGCGGCGCGCACCACACCGCCTTCAGCCAGGCGGTGACGACGGAGATGCTGCTCGACTTCGCCAGTATCGCCGGCATCGAGGCGGTACCGATCGATGGCCGCACAGAGCTGCCGCGCCTGCTCAACGACTTGCGCTTCGGCGAAGTCTACTGGGGCCTGGGTTCTGCCTTCGCCCGCGTGTGAGTGAAGAAGGGGCTGTGCCGACGGCGACTGCGGCGCGGTGGCACGCCTTCGCGCGGAAGGCTCGACCTGAGGGGGCAGCTCGATGGCGCTTGCGGCGCGACGCGTGCGTTCCTGCCTACGGTTCGTCGTTGACCGCGCCTTTTGCTTGAGGCTACGGCCTGGGAGGCGACCTGAGGCGCTACGCCCTCGCGTGCCGCAGCGCCTCTCACTTCATGTGGATGATCTCGTAGAGCTCGTTGCCGAGTTCGTTTGACGAATAGTTGCGGATGCGCGGCGGGGCGAAGGTCACTTCCCGCATCTTCGTCAGCTCGTTGGGGTCACCGCTGAACTTGAAGTTCGGCTGCTTGCTCGCCTCGTAAGCTCGCACCGCATCATACGCGAGCAGCGCGAAACGCCAACTCATGCCCGAGAAGCAGTGGATGATCACGGGGATCTGATCTTTGCGCTCCGCGGATCCGGTCTCGTAGTCCTGGAGGGCGCGGAAGACGAAGGCGTGGACTTCATCGAGCGCGGCCTGCAGGTGCTTGGCGTCGCGGCTGCGCGACAGCGTCTTGCCGTCGACATTCGGCAGGATGTGTGCGCCGATGCGGAAGGTCGCGTAATCGATGTTCTGGCCGGGCTGACGCATCCGCAGCAGCTGATCGCGATATTCGGAGGGCTGGTAGCCCTTCTCCATCCCCGCCGGGTAGATGCAGAAGTTGACCTGCTTCGGTTCCTCGACGGACTTGCTCTGCGCTGTCGACAGCTGCCCCTTGTCGGTCGGCAGCAGGCTGCTGATCGCCTTCTCTTCGCTGGTGAACTTCGAAGTCATCACGAAGAAGAGCAGGAGCAGCATGACGGTGTCGATCAGCGGCACCAGATCGAGCTTGCCTTCTGCGGCGTCCGGACTTCCGTGGCTCATGTGGCACTCCCGCTGTCACTTCTCGCCCGGCTTGCGGGTCGTGAAGTCGAGGTTGACGAAGGCGCGCAGCTGCTTGGGGTCGACCTGCCGCGGCAGCATGTTGTTGAAGGGATCGATGGTGTCGGAGAGCACCTGCTGGATCTCCTGCACGACGCGCCACTCGGTTTCGGCGTCGGCGCGGATCTCGACGATCACCTTTGGCAGGCGCATGCCCGTGCCCTTGGGATCATCGTATTTCTCGGCCTTGTCGTACACCGAGTTCATCGCCGTCCGCAGCTGCTGGTAGCCGGTGTAGTCATCGATGCCGGAGCTGACCCACGGCGGCCGAGGCGGCAGCGCGATCGAGTTGCGCGGCGGCTTTCCGTCCTGCGTCTTGCCGTAGACATTGATGACGACGCGCTCCCAGCCCTTGGTGTCGAACTTCGCCGCGGTCTTGGTTGGCGGCACGCTGATCTGCTCGGTGCGCTGATCGGTGCTCAAACGCCCGCAGAGCACGAAGAACAAGAGGATGAGGAACACGACATCGATGAGCGGAACCAGGTCGAGCTCGCCCTCGATGGCGCCTTTGAAGTGCTTCTTCTTGCCGCTCTCAGACATGGTCGAGCCTGCTTAGCGGGTTGAACGGACGAGTCGGCTGGAAGTTCACTGCTGCGGCCGGAAGTAGTTCAAGATCTCTTTGGTGTACACCGCGGTGTCGAGCGCCGCCTGGTTGACGCGATTGCGCAGGAAGAAGAAGAAATACAGGCCGACGATCGCGATGAACAGGCCCATGAAGGTGCACACCAGGGCCTCGCCGATGTTCATCGCCAGCATGTTCGGGTCGACGCCGCCGGGATTGGCCGCCATCTTCAAGAACGAACCGATGATGCCCGACACCGTGCCGAGCAGGCCGAGCAGGGTCGCCGAGGACGAGAACAGGCCGAGCCAGGAGACCTTGTTCGTGTATTTGGTGTGCTCTGCGAGACCGACTTCCTCTGCGGCCTCGACCATCGCCTCGTAGCCGAAGTCCTTCTTCGCCAGCGCCCCGGCGAGGACGTTGCCGAGCATCGTCGGGCTGCTCTGCGCGACCTGCAGCGCTTGCTCGACCGCCTCGTCAGTGACCCCTTGCGAGAGGATGCCGTTGATCTCTTCGGGCAGATGCGGCGGCACCAGGTCCTCCAGCTTCATCGTGAAGGTCCAGGTGAACGCGAGCGAGAAGCAGATGAAGCTGAGGATGGTCAACAGGCCGCCGACCGGCATCGAGTGCATGTAAAGATCGAATACTGAGAGCGACTTCGCAGCGCTCGCGGCGTCAGCGGCCGATATCGGGGCAGCAGCGATCAGCAGCAGGCTGCAGAGGGCGAGGGGCAGGAAGGAGATCGGACGGGTCATGCGGGCTCCATGCATGCGGCAAGGTTGGTACGATGCAGCAAGTATTGACGGGTGCGAGCGGAAGAAAGACCGACCACGGAAGCATCCTGCACAGCTGTGTGGCACTGTTGCGAGGCGGCCTGCTCAGACCGACTGCCGCCATCGCACGCTGGCCTCAGGCTCAGGAACGATGACGATGCGCATGGAGCTGGTCTTTCAAGGCCCCCTGAGCGAGGAGGAGCTCGTGCGTGTCATGCTCGCCGCCGCCGAGCTGCCGGAAGTGCGACGCTGCGTTGTGTCGCCGGACCGGCGACGCGCAACCTGGTATGCGAACGACATCTCGCGCCAGCGGGTCGCGCAAGCGCTGTCTGCCCATGGATGCGCTTCGGCCTCCCTGATCTCCACGCTCAGTCCCGAGGCGGAGGCAGCGCTCGCCGAGGCAGCTGAAACCCGGTTCCGGCCCTTGGGGCGTTGAGACACGGAGCGCGGAGAGAGGAGTGCGGCTCTTCCCGCCCTCTCTGATGAGCCACAGTGCGCGCCATGGCCCTCGTGCTGCTGCTTGCGCACCAACAGCCAGACGGCGAAACCGATATCTATCACCTCACGGCCGGCCGCCGCTATTGCCTCGGCCGCGGATCGCAGTGCCAGATCCGCGTGCTCGACCTCAAGCTCTCGCGGCAGCACTGCGAGTTTGTCTACCTGGATGGCAGGTGGTCGCTGGTCGACCTCGGCAGCACCAACGGCTGTATGGTCGATGGCGTGCGGGTGCAGGAGCAGGTGATGCTGAAAGAGGGGGCTGTCATCGAAGCCGGCAACAGCCGTTTCATCGTGGCGCGCATTGCCGACGAGAGCATGGACCCAGAGGAGATGCTGGCGTCGTTGGTCATCTCCCGGCCATCGCAGCCAGCGCCTTCTGCCGCTGCCCCAGGCCGCGACCGCGACAGCGACGAACTGGCGCCGCACAGCGTTCAACAGTGCCCATCTGATCCGCTGCTGCCGAGCCTCGTTCCCGCCCGCACGCCACAGTCGGCGGCAGCCTCGCGGAACACCCGGCAGGCATCGACGGACTTCGCACCGTTGCTGCTCGAAGAAGACGCGCCGACCGTGCCGGACGACGCGCCCGTCGATGCGGCTGCTTCGGCGATCGCGATCGAGCAGCCCGCGACGCCGCCAGCGGCGAAGGTGCCACCGGCGGCGTCTCCCCGCCAGAGCGCCGCCACCGCGGCTCCCTCGTCTGCCGCTGATGCTGGGCCTGCCGCAGCGGGGCCGCAGCGGCGGCGCTCCTCCCCGCTCAAGCCGGTGATCCTCCAGCCGCTGATGTCCGGCGGCGATGCCGCGTCGCCAGCGCCAGCAGCGTCCCCAGCAGCCCCTGCGGTCTCGGCGGCGGCGAGCGAGGCTTCGGACGCAGCGCGACGGCCGAGCGAGGGTCAGGCCCCGCAGGCGCCGCCTGCTCTGCCCGCTCTCGAACCCGCGCCATCAACCGATGCGGCCGCGGCAAAACGTCGCCGCTCCTCGCCGCTCAAGCCGGTGATCCTCACCCCCTTGGCTTCCGGTGGCGACGCCGCTTCGGCCGAGGAAGCGCAGGTAGCGAGGCCCTGCGTGACGTCAGCAGCCAGGGGCGAGGCACCGTCCGAGCCTGTGCCGTCGGCGCGCGCTGCTGGAGCCGGCCGTGGCGAGCGCGAAGCAGCCTCGGGGCCGAGCAGCGCCGCGGCGCCGGCGCCGCCGCATCCAGAAGCGAGGGCAGCGGCTTCGGCCCCAGCGGCGCCTGAGGCGGCCCCGCTTTCTCGACCAGCGCCAGCTTCGGAACGGCCTCCCGCAGCGCCGGGCGCGATGGGCGTTTCGGCGCCGCAGCCTCCAGCCGAGGTCGCCCAGCCCCCCGCTGCTCGTTCTGACGGGGGTGCGGCACGCAGCTACTATGTGACGGTGCTCGGGCAGCGAATCGGACCTTTGACCCAGGAACAGGCGCGGGATCTCAAGGCCCGCGAACTGCGCGGGCAGCTCAGCGCCGCCGAGCTGGCGGCGCTGATGAAGCCGGCGCCTCCGCCAGCCCCGCCTCCAGCCAGCGAGCCGCCGCGCAGCGCGGAAGCCGCAGGCATCTTCATCACCGTCCTCGGCCAGCGCGTCGGCCCGCTGACCCGCGAGCAGGCGCGGGACCTCAAGGCCCGCGAGCTGCGCGGACAGCTGACGCCGGCCGACATCGCACCCTTCTTGGCGCGTTGAATGACGGCGACGCGCTCGGCAGGGAACTGACCAGACATGCCCCCGACGGCCGGTATTCTGCCTGTCGGCGTCCGCCTCGCCGGGTATCGGATCCTCGCTTTGGTCGGTCGCGGAGGAATGGGCGAGGTCTACCGCGCCCGCCAGGAATCGATGGAGCGCGACGTAGCGCTGAAGGTCCTGGCGCCGCACCTCGGCCGTGACCGCAACTTCGCCAAGCAGTTCGTCTCCGAAGCGCGCGCCGCCGGCCGCCTGCACCACCCGTGCGTGGTCGCGGTGCACGATGTCGGCGTCGCGCCGGCGCCTGCCGGCTGCGCCGCCGACGAAGGCGAGCCACTGTACTACTACTCGATGGAGTTCATCGAGGGCGAGACGCTCAAGGAGCGCATCGAGCGGGAAGGAGCTCTGGACCTCGCGGTCGTCGCCCGCGTCATGGAGAGCGTCGTCGAGGCCCTGGTGTTCGCCGAAGCCCAAGGCATCGTCCACCGCGACATCAAGCCCGACAACATCATGCTTGGCGAGAACGGCCTGGTGAAACTCGCCGATCTCGGGCTGGCCAAGCATGTCGGAGCGGAGTCGGCGCTGGACGAGCGGGCGCGCGGCAAGGTCGTCGGCACGCCGTTGTACATGGCGCCTGAACAAGCGCGCGGCGAGCCCGTCGATCACCGTGCCGATCAGTATGCGCTCGGCGCCACGCTCTTCCACATGCTGACCGGGCGCCCGCCGTACACGGGTCCGAATGCCAAGGCGATCATGCGCGCGCACTGCTTCGATCCCGTGCCCGATCCGCTCGAGGTCAATCCGCAGGTGCCGAGCGGCTGGGCGGCGCTGTGCCAGCGCCTGCTCGCCAAGGACCCCGCGCAGCGTTTCGCCGATGCCCGAGCCCTCCGCGCTGCGGTCCAGGCGTTGACGCAGCGTCGGCCGGCGCGGGCGCGGCCCCTGCGCCGCTCCTGGTCGCTGTGGGCGGGCGGCGTCGTCGCGCTCGCCGCGCTCGGCGGCACCATCTGGCTCCTGCTGCAGGAAGGGCCGAAGCCGCAGGTTTCGCCGATCTCCGCTGGACCGCCGCCGGCCCCTCTCGCGCCGCGCAGCGAGCCGACACCGTCGGCGCTGGCGACGGCGCAGCGCCTGCTCGCGCAGCTGCCGGACGACGCCGAAGCGGCGCTGGCGCAGCTCGAGCGCGCCCTGGCCGATGAGGCGCTGCGGCCGGCGCACCCCCTGCTGCGCGAGCGGCGCGCGGCGATCGTTGCGCAGCGCGAGGAGCGCCAGCGCGAGCGCTGGCGCGCGCTGCTGACTGGGATCGCCCAGGACATCGCCGCGCAGCGCTATCGCCGGGCGCGTCAAAGCCTGGCCGAGCTGCCCGCGGAAAGCTGGCTCGAGGAGCCGCGGCGCCGGCTGACGACGGACCTCGAGCGCGCGCAAGACGAACGCGCGGCGTCCTGGTCGCTGGCGATCGCCGGCGCGGCGAACGCCGACGATCTCGAACGCATCGAGCGGGAGCTCGAGGCCAGCGAGCTCGAGGAGCGCTGGCGCCTGCAGTTGTCGCTGCAACTCAACGAGCGGCGCGGCGAGCTGCGAGCGAGCGCGCTGCGCTCCTCGGCTCGCCCATGGAGCAGCGTCGTCGCACGCCTCGAAGAACGGCGCGGCGTGCTGCCGTATGCTGCTTTCAGCAGCGAAGCGCGCAGCCTGGCCGCGGACGGCGGCAGCGCCGACGAGCGCGAGACGCTGCTGCAGCTGGCGAAGGTCGGGGAGCTAGCGCAGGAGGCGGAGACGGCGGTGCGCATCGGCGTCACGCGCTCCTATCCTCGCCTGCAGTGCCGCATCGCCGGCAGCGAGATGGCGATCACCCTGCACGGCATCGAGCGCGACACCGTGTCCTTCATGCCTGCCGGGCGCACCACCGTGCAACGGGTGGCGCGCGCGAGCATCGAACTGCCCTGGCCGGAGCTGCTGGCGCGCTTCCTGCAGGGGCCGACGGCCGCTCAGCAGCGCGCGGCGTTCCTGTGGTTCTGGCGGCATTCGGCGGCGAGCGAGGCGCTTGCGGCGCTCGGCGAGGATCCGCTGGCCCTGGCGATCCGTCGTCTGACGGATCGCACGGAGCCGGCGGCTGGTCGCCTCGCCTTCGACTATTCCTTCGCTGTCGCCCCGCGCGAGGCCTGGCTGCACGACTGGCAGGGCGCGGGGCTGGGCCTGACGCCGCAGGGCTTGAGCTGGCAGGCGCCGGCCGGCCTTGCCGGGACGCGGGAAGCCGATCTGCCGACCCTGCGCTGGACGCGCGATCTTGCGCTGCCCGTGTCGCTGACTGCTGTCCTGCGCCCGCACCCGGGCAGCGATGTCATCGCCATCGGTCTCAGCGATGGGCGGCAGCGCCTGCGCGTCGCCCTGAATCCGCGGCGGCAGGCTTTCGTGCTGGCGACCCGCGAGCAGGACTCCGAGTCTTACGAAGCGCTGGCAATGGTGCCGCTCCCCTATGACCCGCAGCGCGAGACGAGGATCGCCATCGAAGTCGCCGGCAACGGCGCCTTCGCCGCCCGCGTCGATGGGCAACTGCTGGCGACGCCGCGCGCCCTGAGCTTCCCGGCGCAGGCGCGGCTGTCGGTGATCATCCAAGCGCGGCCGCAGCGGAGCGCGGCGGGGATCGTCGTGTCGCGGCTGACGATCGAAGGCGGCCCTTGAAGCTTACGGTAGCGACAGCGAGGCTTCCGGCGCGGCCTCGGCCGCCGGCGGCGACGCCTCGCGGGCTGAGCGGGGACGCTGCACGATCGCCGCCAGGCGGCGCGCCAGCGCGACCGCTTCCTCGTGCAGGCACTCGCCGGCCGCATCGCCGCTCGCTGGCGCCTCGTCGTCGCCGGCCGCTGGCTGTGGCTGCTCGCGCATCGCACCCCATCCTGCCCAGCTTCATGAACAGGCGTTGAAGCCTGCGTGCATCTTTCGCATATGCCCTACAAGCGGCGCTGTGCCCGATCGCTTCATCCTCGAAGCGCCATATCCGCCGATGGGCGATCAGCCGGCGGCGATCGAACGGCTGGTTGCGGCGCTGGCCGGCGGCGCGCGCGCGGCCACCCTGCTCGGTGTCACCGGCTCGGGCAAGACCTTCACGGTCGCCAATGTCGTCGCCCGCCTCAATCGCCCGACCCTGGTGCTCTCCCACAACAAGACGCTGGCGGCGCAGCTCTACACCGAGTTCAAGGGCTTCTTTCCCCATAACGCCGTTGAGTACTTCGTCAGCTACTACGACTACTACCAGCCCGAAGCCTATGTGCCAGGCAAGGATCTGTACATCGAGAAGGAAGCCGACATCAACGAGGAGATCGACAAGCTCCGGCTGTCGGCGACGCGCAGCCTGCTGTCGCGGCGCGATGTCCTGATCGTCGCCACCGTCAGCGCGATCTACGGCCTCGGCAATCCCCGCGAATACCAGGACTTGACGGTCAGCGTGCAGGTCGGCGACGAGGATCGCGAGCGTCTGCTCGCGCGCCTGGTCGACATGCAGTATGTCCGCGGCGACCTCGACTTCCAGCGCGGCCGCTTCCGCGTGCGCGGCGAGGCGGTCGATGTTTGGCCGGCCTATGACGACCACGCGCTCCGTCTCGCTTACGACGGCGACCGGCTCGAGAGCATCACCACGGTCGCGCCGCTGACCGGCGAGGTGCTCGGCCGCCATGAGCGCGTCGTCATCTATCCGGCCAAGCACTTCGTCGTCCACGACACCACCCTCGAGCAGGCGATCGCGGCCATCGAGGCGGAGCTGGTCGAACGACTGGCCGAACTGCGCGCTGGGGGGAAGATCGTCGAGGCCCAGCGGCTCGAGGCCCGCACGCGCTACGACATCGACATGCTGCGCGAGACCGGCACTTGCCAGGGCATCGAGAACTATGCCCGGCATCTGACGGGGCGGGCGCCGGGCGAGCGCCCCTACTGCCTGTTCGATTTCTTCCCGCCCGACTTCCTGTGCGTGGTCGACGAGAGCCATGTCACGATCCCGCAGATCGGCGGGATGTTCGCGGGCGACCGCAGCCGCAAGGAGACCCTCGTCGAGCACGGCTTTCGCCTGCCGAGCGCGCTCGACAACCGGCCGCTGCGCTTCGCCGAGTGGGAGGCGCTCTGCCCGCAGCTGCTCTTCGTCTCGGCCACTCCCGGCCCCTACGAGGCTGCGCACGAGGCCCTGCGCGTCGAGCAGCTCGTGCGTCCGACGGGCATCCCCGATCCGCAGGTCGAGGTGCGCGCGACGGCGCGGCAGGTCGAGGATCTGATCCGCGAGGTGCGCGTGCGCGCTGCGCGCGGACAGCGCGCCCTGGTGACGACGCTGACCAAGCGGCTGGCTGAGGATCTCAGCGAGTACCTCGCGGAAGCCGGCGTGCGCACCACCTACCTGCACAGCGAGCTCGATGCGATCGAGCGCATCGCCGTGCTGCAGCGGCTGCGCAGCGGCGCCACCGACTGCGTCGTCGGCGTGAACCTGCTGCGCGAAGGGCTGGATCTCCCGGAAGTGTCGCTGGTCGCCATCCTCGATGCCGATCAGGAAGGCTTCCTGCGCAGCGAGACCTCGCTGATCCAGACCATCGGCCGCGCCGCGCGCCACCCCGAGGGCATGGTGATCCTCTACGCCGATCGCGTCAGCCCGGCGATGCGCGCGGCGATCGACGAGACGGCGCGACGCCGCGCCTATCAGCTGGCTTACAACGAGCAGCACGGCATCGTGCCGCGCGCGGCGATCAAGCAGGGCGACTTCACGGCGGGCTTCGCGGAGCAGCTGGCGGCGCGGCGGGTCGGCGAGGGGCGGCAGGCCTACGGCGCGCGCGTGCTGACGGCGGACGACATCCCGGAGCTCACCGCGCGCATGGTGGCGGCGGCGGAAGAGCTGCGCTTCGAGGAGGCCGCGCGCTGGCGCGATCTGATCCGCCGCATCGAGAGCGAGGGGACGGCGATCGAGGGCGAGGCTCCGCCAGAGCCCGCGGCGCGGCGCCGGCGCCGGCGCCATCGGCGCTGATCAGCGGCCGGCGTAGTTTTTCACCCATGCATAGAGCGCGTCGCCCGGGCAGATCGTCGGCTTGATGTCGCGGTGCCCGTAGACCCGGGAGCGCGGGATCCCGTAGCGCGCGCGCTGGTCGTCGAGAAAGGCTTCGAGAGCGCGCAGCTGCTTCTCGTTGGGCAGGCGCCGGTGGAAATCACCGATCACTGAGATGCCGAGGTTGTTCTCGTTCTTCCCGCAGTGGGCGCCCTGGTAGCGCGCGGGCCGGCCTTCGTACACCTTCCCGTCGCGCCCGATCAGGTAGTGGTAGCCGATCGCCGCCCAGCGCTTCTGCGTGCGGTGGTAGTGTTCGATGCGACGGATGATCTCGATGTCGCTGAGCTCATCCATGCCGCCGTGCTCGTCGGTGTGGTGGATGGTGATCTTGGTCACCGCTCCCATCAGCACATGGTTCGGCCCGATCGGCTCGCTCGTCCAGGCGCTGCGCGGCACCAGCACATAGCCATCGGCCGCACGGGCAGCAGGCGGCGCGGCCGAAGGGGGGGAGGACGGCGGCGGCGCGGCGGCCGGCAGCGCGCGGATGCCGGGGATCCACAGCCGCTGTCCGACCCGCAAGACGGCCGTCTGCAGGTGGTTGGCTTCGGCGATCTCGGCCACCGACACGCCGCTGCGCGCGGCGATGTCCGACAAGGTCTCGCCCGGCTGCACGACATACCAGACGCCGAGCTCGGTACCGAGGGGGGCGCGCGGCTCGCGCACGCACGCCGTCAGCGCCAGCATCACGATGCCGAAGGCGAACACGCGCCAGGCCAGCGGCCACAGCGCATCGACCAGCGCTCGGCTGGCCGCGAGCAGGGAGAGACCTCGGCACGACATCGCGCGCAGCCTGCCACGGAAGCGCCGCGCGGCAATGGCCCTTGCTGGCACCCTGGCGCGCGCGGAGAGTAGCGCGATGCTGTGGCGGCGCGTCTTCACCATCTCCGGTTGGACGCTGGTGAGCCGCATCCTCGGTCTGGTGCGCGACCGCCTGTGGGCCGGGGCGCAGGGCGGCTCGCTGATGCTCGACTGCTTCCTCGTCGCCTTCCAGCTGCCGAACTTGCTGCGCAACCTGTTCGGCGAGGGGGCGCTATCGGCCGCCTTCATCCCGCGCTATGTGCAGGCGCGCGAGCGCTCCCCCGAAGAGGCCGAACTCTTCGCCGGCCTGGTGCTGACGCGCTTGACGATCGCGCTTTCCGCGCTCGCCGTCGTCGGCATGGCGGCCTGCGTCGTCGCCCTGCTGCTTGGCAGCGGGCGCACGGCGATCGTCGCCGCGCTGGCCCTGCCGATGGTTCCCTATCTCGTGTTCGTCTGCGTCGCGGCGATCATGGGCGGCGTCCTGCATGGTCGCCGCCATTTCTGGGCCCCCGCCTGCGCCCCGGTGCTGCTCAACCTGTCGCTGATCGCCACTGTCGGCCTCGAGCTCGATGAGGAGTGCTGGTACCTGCCTTATGCCGTCCTCGGTGGCGGCATCGCCAGCCTGTTCCTGCACCTCGCTGCGCTGGCGAGCAGCGGCGGGGTGCCGCCCGGCCGCTGGCGCGTGCCGACGCCAGCGATCGGTGAACGGCTGCGCGAGCTGCTGCGCGCCTACCTGCCGACCGTCTTCGCCAGCGGGGTGCACCAGATCAATGCCTGGCTGGATGCCGTGATCGCGATGGCCTTCGTCGCCGGCAACGGCGCCGTGGCGGTCCTGTATTTCGCCAATCGCCTGCTGCAGTTCCCGCTGGCGATGATCGGCCACGGGGTGGCGACGGCCGCCTATCCCGAGCTCGCCAGCGCGGCGCTGGAGGGCTGGCGGCGCACCGTCGCATGGCTGCGGCCGGCGCTGGCAGCGCTGTGGTACTGGCTGCTGCCCGCCGCCCTCGGCCTGGCCGCAGTCGCCGAGCCGCTGGTGCGCGCGATCTACCAGGTCGGCCAGTTCGACGAGCGCCTGGTCGAGCGCACGGTGCTGGCGACGCGTCTGTATGCGCTTGCGCTGATTCCGCAGGCCTGCACGCGCTTGCTGATGCGCGCCTTCCATGCCCACCGCGAGCAGGCGACGCCGGTGCGCATCTCGCTGTGGATGATCGTCGCCAACCTCCTGCTCAATCTCGCGCTGGTGCAGACCCCGCTGGCCGAGGCCGGGATCGCGTTGGCGGCGGCGATCAGCGCCGCCTTCGGCTGCGGCTTGTACCTGCGCGCCCTGCGCGGTCACGCTGCGCCCCTGCCGCTGGCCTGGCGCGAGTGCCGCCGCCCGCTGCTGGCGGCGCTGGCGATGGCGGCCGCGGTTCTCGCGCTGCTGCAGCTGTGGCCGCAGCCCGCTGGCGGCGGCAGCGCGATCGCGGCGCTCCGGCTGGCGGTCGTGGTCGTGGTCGGCGCGCTGCTCTACATCGTGCTCGCCGGTCGGCCGCCGACCCTGCCGGCGCGCCGCAGCGAGGCTGCCGCCGACGACTGAGGCTCAGGCGCGCTGCAGCGCCTGCTCGATGCTGAGCAGTTCGGCGTGCAGGTGCTCGAGGCGCACCGCGTGCTCGACGAGATCGATGACGCCGTAGAGGCTGCCCTTGCGCTGCTCGTTGATCAGCTGCAGGCCGTCCTCGAGTGCGGTGCTGGCGGCCTGCAGCGCGACCTTGATCGCCGTCAGGCGCTTGGCCAGCTGCGGCCCGCACTGTCCGGCCAGCCGCTCGCAGAGCGCCAGATCCTCGCTGATGTGCGGCTGGCTGATGGCGGTCACCACCTCGAGGCCGGTCTCGTAGCGATCGATCAGCGCGCGCAACCGCTCGATCTCGGCTTCGAGCAGCGCCACCCGCTGGCGCGAATCGTCGCGCGCGATGATCGCCTCGAGCTCGGCGATGCGCTGGGCGGCCGCGGCCTGGGCGGCCTCCACCGCCGCCTGCTTGGCCTGCTCGGCGGCCTCAAGATCGGCGCGGCGCGCCGCCTCGAGCTCGGCGATGCGCTGCTTGAGCTCCGCGATCTTCGCCTCGTGGGCCTGCAAGGCCTCGGCGTGCTTGGCGATCAGTTCCCGTTCGCGGCGCTCCACTTCCTCCGACTTGATGCCGGCGTGCTGGAGGGCGGCGGCGCCCAGCAGCGCCTGCAGCTCCTGCACGGTGATCACTTTCACGGTGCCCTGCAGGTTCTGGGCGGTGACCGTGCGCGCCTGCATCTGCACGCGCTGCACGCCGTCGGCGATGGTCTGTTCGACAGAGGGCGAAGGCATGGCGACTCCTCGGCTCAGGGTGACAAGAGATGCTCGCACAGGCGATCGAGGCCGGCGAGGCGGGGATCGGCGAGACAGGCATCGCAGGCAGCCAGCCATTCGGTGTCGGCCAGGCCGGCGGCGATCAGATCGGCGCGCCATCCGGAGAGGATGTCGGCGATGACATCGTACGCCTCGGCGGCATGCAGGGCGCGCACCACGCGATGCGCGGCCGGCTCGGTCGGCGGCATCAGCGGCAGGCCGTTGCGGTCGAAGCTGAGCGGGGCGGCGCGCAGCGCGGCGTGCAGCTCGAGCGCGATGCTGGGGATCAGCAGCGTGCGCAGCGGGATGCGCCGCAGCAGGAACAGGACGCGCGGCGGCTGCGGAGCTTCAGCGATGAGATCGAGGAGCGCTTCGGCGGCCAGGCCGGCGGACGATTGGCAGTGCAGCGTATCATAGGGCGAGGGCGCGCGCGGCGATTGGCCGGTCAGGATCAACGCGGCCGGCGGATGCTGCGGGTCGGGCAGCGGCAGCGGCTGCGGCAGGGTGGTGATCTGCACCGGCGGCGCGTGCACGAGGAGCAGGCTGGAGGCCGCGGTGAACGCCGGCAGCAGCTGGGGCAGGTCGGGCACGGATTCGCGCACCGGGTTGCCGGGATCGGCGAGGGCGCGCAGCAGGGCATTGGCGAGGGCCCGTACCGGGCCGCCGAACAGCCGCGGCAGCTCCTCCGGTGCGGGCAGGGCCGCCCGCAGATCGATGCTGTCGAGATCGGCGGGCAGGTGATGGGCGATCGCCGGATTGTCGTGCTCCAGGCGCGTCAAGGCGGCGCTGCGCAGCAGGAAGGGCGAGAACACCGGCGGCGCATCCTGGCTGGAGACGACCAGCTGGTGGACGAGGGTGCGCGGACGGCCGACGTGGTCGAGGCCGTTGGCGAAGGTGAAGGTCGCGATCCAGCGTCCCTGCTGATGGATGCCGTCGATGCCTCCCGGCGTCGCGTAGGCCAGCCGCGCGCGGTGCTCGAGGAACTGCCGCTCGCCGTCCAGCCAGGGGCTGAGGTAGACCGTGCGTTGGCCGCCGAAACTCGTGTAGAGATGGTGTCCGAGCGGGCGCATGGCTAGCGGCGGGCGGCCTCCGAGAGCAGCATGTCGAACAGCGGTTCGACGATGTTGACGGGGGTGAAGCTGTTGCCAGGACCGGGGCAATACTGATGCCCGCGCTGCACCGCGTAGCCGATCGCGGTCGCGTTGTAACAGCGCAGGAAGCCGCCGAGCAGCGCGAGGTAGGTCGCGAGCGTCGAGAGGTGGGTCGAACTGGTCGGCAGCTTGAACTTCGGGTAGTCTGAGGGGGGGTAGACGATCGGGTGGCGGTCGCTCTTGGTGATGACCAGCGAGAGGTAGCGCAGGCGCTCCATGCGGCGGCTGGTCGCCCGTCCGTTCCAGCGCGTGATGAAGGCTTCGTGCAGCGGCTCCGGCTCGGGGATGCCAAGATCGGCGAGCACCCGCGCGATCACCTGATCGGTTTGCCGGCTGCGGCTGTCCTCGAGCTCGATGCGCGCGCGCAGCGCGCGCGTGAACACCGCGTCGTCGCGCAGGGCCTGCAGCATGCCCTGGAAGTACAGCAGGTAGTTGGTCGCCGTCCGCCCGTGCTTGGCGAACTGTTCCTCCGCGCGCTGCATGAACTCGGGCGCGGCGCGCCGCATCAGCAGCTCGAGCTCGTCGAGCCGCTGCTGATGCTGGGCGGCGAGCTGTGCCACGCCTTCGTGGGTGTGCGGGGTGCTGGCCAGCGCGTTGGCCAGCGCGCGCAGATCCTGCGCGAAGCGTTGGCGCGCCGCCTCGTAGGCCGCGCGCTGCTGCGCGTTCTGCTCTTCGCGCTCGAGCACCGCCTGGAGGCTCGTCGCTTCCGACTGCCGGGCCTGCAGCTCGGCCTGCAGCCGGCGATCGACGAGCTGCGCCAGCGCGTGGGCCGCGCGCCCCTCGAGCTCGTCCTTGATGACGCGGAAGAAGGGCGCGTACAGGCGATCGTTGTCCGGCGAGGCGGGATCGAGCAGGACGATGATGCCGGTGGCGGCATCGACGAGGCGGAACAGCACGCGGTGCAGCGGCGAGCTCAGCTCGTCGATGTGGCGCACCTTGCCGAGCTTGAGCAGGACTTCCAGGTAGTCCTCGCCCGAGGTCTCGATCGTCACGAGGTGCCCGAGCACCGCGCTGTGACGGACGATCTCGGTGACGAGGAACAGCGAATGCGCGGCCGCCTCGTCGCCGCTCTCGCGCACCGTCGCCGGCACCCAGGCGCCGTTGAGCAGGTACTCCTCGTAGTTCTGGGTGGCGTACTCGTACACCAGGTCGCGGATGCGCCGCCGCAGCTCGCTGCGGCGCGCCTCCGGAGTCGCTTCGCCCTCGACGCGGTCGATCAGGTCGTCGAGGTGGATGGAGTGGGCGCTGACGCCGGGGTAGGGGAAATAGTACTTGCTGCTGCGATTGGCGAGGATCTCGCCCAGCATCGTCAGGTAGGTGCTCTTGCCGCTGCCGGAGAGTCCGAAGACCAGGATGATCGGCGCCAGCGCGCGCTCGGCATCGGCGAGCAAGGCGCGCTCGATGAAGGCGTAGGCGCGTTCGATCTCCGAATCGGCACGCAGCGGCGGACGCCGTGGGACCGCGGCGGGCTCGGGCGTCGCCGGGGCGGCGGCGGGAGGCGCGGGCGGCGTTTCGGGGAGCAGGGCCGCCGCGTCTGACCCCGCCGTGGCCGGCGGCTGGGCCGTCGGCGGCGGTGGCGCAGGGGGGGACGGCGCGGCCTCGTTGGTCGTCGGCGTCCCGGACGCCGGCGGCGCTGGCGCGGCCTCGGCGGCTGCAGCCGGTCCCTCGGCCACGCTCTGAGGGGGCTTGGCGGGCTCCTCAGGCGTTGGCGCCGGCGGCGCCAACGCGGCGGCCGCGGCATCGGCAGCGCTGCGTCGGCGGTGGCGAGCAGTGAGATGGAAGACCGATTGGCTCAGGCCGTAGGGGTCTTCCTCGGCGCTGGCCGGGCGTTGCTCTTCGCTGCTGAGGGCAGCCACCGGCGGGGCGGCGGCGGATAGGCGCTCCGCGGCCTCGACTGCAGGGGCGGGCGGAGCGGCCGCTGGCGCGGGCGCGGGGGGCGTCGGCGCGGGCTGGCTCAGCGGTGCGGCGGGCGTGCGGGCGTCGTCGCTGGCGCGGCTTGCGGGCGCGGCGGGGGCCGCGATGAAGGTGAGTTCATCGGCTTTGGCCTGGCGCCGCTGCACGCGCAGCAGGTCGCGACAGGTGCTTTTGATGCAGATATCGAAGTGCGGCAGATGGATCAGCGACAGCGTGTTGCAGGCCGGGCAGGTGCTGATCCGCTGCGCGTTCGTCGGACAGCGGCGATTGATGCAGAAGGTCGCGCCCTCGATCGTGACCAGGCTGAGGTTGTGGCAGTCCGGGCAGGGATCGCGGCGCAGGCCGTGGGTCTTGCAGGCGCGATTGCTGCAGACGCGCAGCTTGTTGCTGAACGAAGGCTGCTTGCAGAAGCCGCAGAGATACTTGATCGTGCCGCCGGGGCACAGCAGGTTGCCGCACTTCCACGAGGTGCTGGTCACGATCGACAGCGTCTGCCCGCAGTCGAAGCAGGTCATCGCCTTGCTCATCAACCGTCTCCGGCGGCGCTGACCACGCAGCGGAAGCCGCACTCCTCATAGCCGCGCAGCGGCGACAGCGCGAAGCGCCGCGTCACGGTCCCCGGCCCCCCGAGCTGATCGGGAGCCCCGCGCACGACGAAGTAGCGGCAGTGCACATCGACGCAGTCCTGATAGGTGTAGATCGTCAGCTCGCCGCAGCGCCGGCGCAGGCAGCCGGCGTGCGCGAAGCGGTTGTACTTGCGCTCCAGCTCCGAGAACCGCTCACGCGTCCACTGCCAGCCGAAACCCAGGCCTTGATAGAGCTTGTGCGCCCCGATCGGCCGCGCCGTATCCTCGAGCAAGGAGCGGTAGGCGGCGGCGCGCGACTCCAGCGCGCGCACGCTGTGGCCGTCGCGGCTGAACCACTGGTTGAAATCCAGGCTGTTGACGCCCTGCCAGGGGTAGATGTGCTTGCGCTCCGGGGTCAGCGCCTCGCCCTCGAGCACCCAACCGAAGGCTTTCTCGTACTCCGCCTCCGAGGGCAGGACGAAGGACAGCCCCGAGCGCACGCGCAGCCACGCGGTGTATGCCGCGGCTTCGTAGAGGCTGATGCCGACGACCGGCAGGTCCTCCCATGGCACGCGCTGCATGAACAGCCCGCCCTTCTTCGGACGGTCGCTGTCATCCGGCCAGAGCAGGGGACGGAAGATGTGGCTCGGGCTGAAGCTCTCCTGCCCGGACTCCAGGCAGCGGCGCAGGCGGGCGAGGATCACCTGCAGCGGCGTCGGCTTGCCCTGGGTGGCGATGCCGTGGCGCTCGGCCACCGCCTCCTCCACCGTGTGTACTTCCGCGATCGCCTGCTCGCGGGAGCCGATGGCGGAGAGCGCCTCGCGCTCTCCGGGGTCGAACAGCGGGGTTCCCGGCCAGATCACATGGGCCAGGCCGCGTCGCAGCACGGCGAAGGTGCGCGCGACAGCGCGCGACACGGTGTCGAAGCCGGCCTCGGTCGGCGGCATATGATGGCCGAGCAGCAGGCGCTGAGCCTCATAGGCGTAGCTTCTCACCAGGGCATCGATCGCCGTGTGGCAGCCGCCGTAGTGCTCGATCAGGGAGCTGCCGCGCTCCGAGGCCGGGACGCGGACATCGGTGAGCCGATACAGCTCCCACACATAGCTCCACAGCTCGTAGTCGTCGATGAACAGCCGACCGGGATGCTCGGGATGCGGCGCCGTCCAGAACTCGCGGTATTGGCCGTTGGTCACCATGCGCGGCATGATGCGGAAGGCCGGCAGATCGACCCAGTGCGGCGGGGTCGCAGCCAGCACCGCGCCCAAGCCGAGGCACTTCGCCTGATCGGAGGCCCGGATCTCGGGAGCGATCTGCTGATAGTCGGCACCCAGCAGGAAGGGGCCGGCCGGAATCTCGATCAGGCCCTCGGCGGCATCGCTCATGGCGCGAGGATGACGAGCTCGGAAGCGAAGCTTCGGGGATCGATCTGCGGCGGCAGCCCCTGCCGGGCCTGCTCCTCGCTGGCGAACAGCCGGGCATGCGCTCGCCGCTCGCCTTGCCACACCTCGATGTCGTTGCCTGGCTGCAAGATGACGCCGGGGAGGGCATGCTTGGCGTTGACCCACACCAGGGCGGGGCCCGCGACCGACACGAGGCGCAGGCCTTGCCGCGTCGCCTGGATGACGATGGCGGTGCCGAAGGCCGTGCAGCCGTGACTGCTCTCGCGCAGGGGGCCAGGGCAGCTGCGCAGGAGCGTGAAGCTGCCGTCATCGGTCAGCAGCCCGGCGCTGCCGAGCCGCGGCCTGGTCAGCCACCACCACAGCACGAGCGAGGCGATCAGCAGCAGCAGGGCGAGCGCCGCCAGGATCCACGGCCACCAGTTGCGGGCCACCAGGATCGTCAGGGTGCGCGGCGCCGCGGCGACCACCGTGCCGCGTTCGTCGCCCTCGAAGCCGCTGATCGTCCAGGTCCCGCGCTCCTGCGCCGTGAAGCTGAGCCGGGCCACGAAGTGATCGGGGCGCTCGGGCAGAGGCTGCAGCTCGACGCGGCGCTGATGGCCCTGCGGACCGCTGAGCAGCAGGCTGCCGCGCAGCTGCGCCAGCCGTCCGCCGCGGCGTTCGCAGATGATCTCTGCGGTCGCGCCATCGTAGACGCGCGCGGCGGTGAAACCGCCGGCGAGCACGAGCGGCTCGGCCACCGTCCACTGCAGGCGCAGCGGCTCGCTGCGCACGCGCCGCGACCAGGGATCGCGGAAGCTGGCGTTGATCACCGCGCTTCCCGCCTGCGCCGGCAAGCGGAGGCGGGCGGGGTCGAGGATCTGGACCTCGGTGCTCGCCAGCGCCAGCGCGTTCCGCAGCTGCGCGGCCGTCTCCTCGCTGACCGCGCGGCCATCGCGCCTGGTCCAAGCGTGGGCGATCCGCAGCTCGTCGCCGGCGAACGCCGCGCGCTGCCCCTCGGGAAGCAGGGCCTGCATGCGATGTTGCAGCTCGGCGGTCCACAGCAGGGCGACCTCGCAGGGCCCCGCCGCCGTCGCCTGTACCTGCAGTGATCCGCCGTCGTCGAGTGCCACGCAGCGCCAGGCGCGAGCCACGCCGACCTCGTCGAGCGTCTGCAGCGTCGCCGCCGGCGGCAGCGTGATCGCGATCCTATAGTCGGCGGTCTTGGCATGGGTGAGCAGCAGCGCTTCCTGGCAGCCCTCGGGCACGACGAAGGCCGCCGCGGTCGCGTCGCGGCACAGCTGCACGGCGAGCTCCCACCGCGGCGCGAAACCGAGCTGCTGCAAGGCCTGGATCGCCCGTTGCATGCTGAAGTCAGCCAGCGGCAGCAGGCGGGCATCCGGCCGCTGCGCGGCGATCCAGCGCAGCAGCTGGCGGCTCAGCTCGGGGTCGCGGGCATCCTCGGCCGACAGCAGCAGCCAGGCGAGCGAGGGCCGGCGCACGAGGTCGGCATGCAGGCGACGAACCTCGTCGGCGGCGGCGGCGTTGATCTCGGCGCGGGAGGCGCGCTCGCGCACCAAACGACGGTAGGGCTCGAGAACCGTGTCGTTGCTGACGACTTCGGGATAACCATCGCCAGCGAGCACGACGAGCAGCCGACCGCTGGCCGGCGCAGCGCTGCCGATGGCGGCGAAGGCCGTCGCGTAGTCGCTGTAGCGCTCGCGCTGCGCCAGGTTGGCGAGGTTGGGCACGGCGCGCGCTTCCCGGTCGAAGACGATGATCTTCCCTTCGCTGACCAGCGGCAGCAGGTTGTGCACGACGAGCTGCACGCGATCGAAGTCGTCGGCGGCGAGGGCGGTGCGCGAGGCGTCGATGACGGCGAGATGCTGCGGCGTGCTTTCGCCGGCACGCAGCGCGAGCAGCGAACACCACACAACGAGCAGGACGCGACGCAGCATGGCGGACCTCAGGGAAGCTCGATGGTCATCGGCACGGTCCAGCTCTCCTGGACGCCGTTGTCGCCGGTGAATGTGACGGTGTACGAACCGCGATAGGTGCCGGGCAGGGCCTTGCGGCCGCGGTACACGGCGAGTTCGAGGCGCAGGCGCTGCCCAGGCAGGATGCGCTCGGGCTGGACCGTGGCGCGCAGATCGTAAGCGACGGTCAGCCGTTCGTCCTCGGGCCCGACGAAATCGCTGAGCGCGACGCTGATCCGCCCCGGCGGCCCGGCTTGGAAGGCTGCTTCTTGGACGATCGGCGTCCAGCGCCCGGGCAACCAGGCTTCGCGGCCGCTCGGTACCGCGGGTTCGCTCCAAGCGAAGGTCGGTTTGGCTGCCTGATGGACATAGGTCAGCTGCAGCGGGCGCGGCGGCAGGGTGCCGAAACGCAGGTGCATGACGCCGCTGTAGGTCCCGGCCGGCGTCACGGCATCGCTGAGGATCGTCGCCGTACCGTCGCTGGCGACGCGCGCGATCAGCTGGACGCCGCTGTCGCTGCGCAGGATGGCGTCGCCGCCAGCGAAGGGCTGGGGTGGCAGGCCGGGCGCCCCCGGCGACCAGTCGGGGATGCCGGTGGGGCCGGGAACGAGCACCAGGCTGTCGCGGCCCTGCCAGGGATAGGCGTGGCCGATGAGGCTCGGTGTCGCGACGCCGTCCGGCGCGCCCTGCAGCGTGATGGTTGGCGCGTGCGCTCCGGGCGAGGTCGGAGCGAAGCGCACGGTCAGCGTGTGCTCGCCCGGCACCGCGACGCTGGCGGGGGCGAAGCTGAAGCCGCGATCGGCAGCGAGCAGCCAGCGGCCCTCGCGCGGGCTGTCGGCGGCGAGGCGCAGCTGACCCTCGGCGCTGCCGCCGACCCAGGCGGCGAGGGTCAGGCTGGCGGGGTTCCAAGCGGCGGTGGCGCGCAACGGCTGCGCCGCGGGGCGCACCGAGAAGGCATCGTACTTGTGCAGCACCCATTGGCCGATGGCCAGGCGGTAGGAGACCTGCAGCGGATGCGAGCGGCTGCGATCGATGGCGTCGGGCAGGCGCACGCGCCACGGCAGCTCGCAGACCACTTGCGAGTCCACGGCGCGGGCGACGGCGGGCGCGGCGAGCAGCGAGGAGCCATCGGACATATCGACCTTGACATGGGTGTTCAGCGAGCGAACCAGCCGCTCCGCCTCTTCCGGCGACCCGGCCGCGACCTGCACGCCGAGGCGTACCGTCTGACCCTCGTCGACGATGGCGGGAATCGGCAGCGTGTTGACGCGCCAGGCGAAGGAGAGGCTGACGAAGACGCGCGTCGGCACGCCATCGAAGGCCGGGCGATAGACGCCGGCTTCCGGACGATCGAGCAGCAGGGCTTCGACATTCGCCTGCTCGGCCTGCCGGCTCCCTGGAAGAGGATAGCGATAGACGCGTTGCTCGGCGAGGTCGAGCGCCTGATCGTCGCGATAGAGCGCCGTCAGAGATCCGCGCTGCCGCCGGGCCTCGTTGCGTGCAACGACATAGAGCAGCTGCGAGGCGCCCAGCGGCACGGTGACCGCGGCCCAGTCGCGCTGCGCCCCATCGAGGATGAAAGCATCATTATCGGCCGCGGCGAGATCGATGAAGCGCTCGATCAGGGCTGCGGCATCACTGATTTCAGCGTGGCGTCCGCGTGTCGCTTCGCTGATCGAAGCCAGCTCGGGGCCGATCGGGTCGTCCTTGGCCTTGAGCCGCACGGTGTCGACCACCCAGCCATTGCTGACGAAGGGCTGGGTCGCGACTCGGATGTCTTCCGCGCTGTCGTCGGGCGCGCCATCGGTGAAGAACACGATGCGCGTGCCCGGCGGGGCGCGCCGCGCCAGCAGCAGCTCGGCCGCGCGATTCAAGGCTTGCACGTAGAGCGTGCTGCGGCCATCGAAGGTCAGCCGACGATCGAGACCGTCGCGCAGCTGCGCGCGCTGCGCATTGTCGCTGATCGCGCTCCAGGGCACGAGCTCGTTGACGCGGTGGGCGAAGCCGACGATCGCGAACTGCTTGTGATGGCGCAGGATCGCGATCGCCAACTGCACGGCGTCGACGGCGAAGCGCCGGGGATCGTTGCTGCGCATCGACGCTGACTGATCGACGATCAGCAGGAGAGGGCGGTCCTCCCCGGCGAAGAGCCCGCCGCAGAGGGCGCAGAGGGCGATCAGCACGCGAACCAGCATGTTGGCCTCCTTCACCTTCACCCGCTGACGATGACCAGGCATTTCTGCACCGGCAGGCCGTTGGCGTCGGCGAGGCCGGCCTGTCGGATGCCGATGACCGTGCCGAGCGGCTGCGGGGCGCTGCGCGCGATGCGGTCGTAGCGCTTGAGGTCGTGGCGGTCGGGATCGAAGCGTTCGCCGGGCGCGATGCTGTAGGCGCGCCACTGCTGGCGTGCGCGCAGCAGCTCCAGGCAGCGCCGCACGGCCGGGGTCTCCAGGGTCTCGGTCCAGCGCGTGTGCGTGTTGAGCACCGAACGGAGGATCGCGACCGCATCGCTGTCGGAGGCGAGCAGGCGCTGGGCCTCGGCGACGGCGTACGCGAGGTCCTCCTTGAGCCCCTTGCGGAAGGGCTGGCGCAGCAGGGCGCCGAGCTCATCGATCAAGGCCCAGGCCGTGGCGAGCACCGGCTCCGGCTGCAGGTCGGGGACGATCGCTGCCGGAGCCTGCAGGCGCGTGCCGTCGGGCGCGACGAGCCCGGTCGCGATGATCACCGGCTCGCGCACCGGCAGGCAGCGACAGACGGCATCGGCGGCCGGAGCATCGATCTGCAGGAGGCGGTAGCCGGGCAGCAGCGGCTGCACCAGCGCGCGGGCGCGCGCCAGCTCGCGCAGGCAGTCGCCCCAGCCGCCAGCGACCAGCTGTCCGCTCAAGCGGTCGATGAACGACAGGATGTCGAGCGCGCGCGCCGTCGGATCGGCGCCCGGCATCTCGAACACGGCGCGCGCGCGGGCGAGAAAGGCGGTGTCCGCCGCGTCGAGCCCCGGGGCGCTGCTCTTCAGCCGGCGGTCGAGGGCTTCAAGATGCGAGCACAGCGCCTCGATCGCTGCGCGCGGGGCGGCATTCTCCGGCGGCGGCACGGGCGCCGCGGCGGCGCTCGCCGCGGCGAGGCCTTCATTCTCGAGCAGGGCGGCGAGGGCCGCTGTCAGCTGGCGGTGCCGTTCGCCGATCGCCGCCAGCAGCTGGCTGACAGTCGCCAGGTCGCGGGCTTGCGCAGCGAGCGCGCGCTGCAGTTCTTCGCGCTCGACCGGCATCGTTCAGTGCACTCCGCTGAAGGGGTTTTCCTGGTCGCTGACCACCTCCCTGGCCTCTCGGATGCGGTAGCACTGCCGCGTCCGGGGATTGACCAGGGTCAGCTGGCGGTTGGCGTCGAGCACCAGCACGAGGGCGAAGGCCGATCCGATGTGCGCAAGCTGCTGCTCGATCTCCGGCGCGAAGCTCTCGCTCCAGGGTTCGGGTTCGGGAGCCGCGAGGTCGAACCAGCCGAGGTTGGTCGGCTGCACCTCGGCCATCGCGCCGGCGCTCGCCGCATCCAGCCCCAGGATATGGTCGTGGTAGTAGGCATAGAGCGTCAGCTCGCGCGTCTTGGCGTGCACGACCTGCAGCGCGTCGGTCAGCAGGACCATCGAGCCGACCGGCGTGCCGCGCGGCATCACCGGCGCGAAGCCGCCGGCGTAGCCGAGCAGCGTCAGCTCGCGGTGGAAGAGGCCGATCGTGTACGGGATGCGCGCCGTGAAGTCGTCGGAGACATAGGTGATCAGCCCGCCCTCGCTGCCGAAGTCGCGGCGCAGGATGTGCTCCTCGCAGGCGCCCTGCGCCACCGTCGCTTTGACGCCATTGGGATCCATCACCACGCGCTCGGGATCGATGCGGCAGATCTCGCACACCAGGCGGCGCACGATCGGCAGGCGCGCCGAGTTGCCGGCAAGGAGGATGGTGACGGGCTTGCTCGTCGCCGGGGCGTTGAAGCCGATGCTCAGGCCGCCGCTCGCCGCGCCTTGGTCGGCGTTGGCCAGCAGCTGCGCAGCCTTGCCGATCGAGCGGCGCAGCTGCGGCTCGATCGCGGCGTTGATCTCGTCCTCAGAGACCTCGACGCCCATCAGCTGCTCGGGGCGCACCCCGGCGTACTTCGCGATCTTGTGCAGCGGCTCGGTCAGCTGGGCACGGCGCGCGGGATCGCTGACCGCCTTGATCTTCAGCACCTCGGCAGGCAGCCACAACTCGTAGAACAGCTTGCGCGCGGTCTCCTTGGTGATCAGGTCGCCGGCCTCCTCGAGGCGCTTCCAGCGCGTCGGCAGGATGGTGTCGACAGCGTCCTCGACGGCCTGAGCGATGTCCCGCTGATCGGCGAGCGACCACGGCTTGCTGCCGTTGGCGGCGAGGCGGCTGACCGCGGTCGCGAGATCGACGCCCCACTGGCAAGCGGCGTCGATGACATCGCCGTGCTGGAGGATCGCCTCGTAGGAGCGTTCCAGGCGGCTCTGCGCGACGCGGCATTCGATGTCGGCGGTCTCCGGATGTTCGTCTTCCTCCGGCGGCGGCGCGGCGGCTGGCGCCTGTTCGGTCGTTTCCTGTCCGAGCGTGGCCCAGGGGTCGGAACTCGCCGCTGGCGTCGCCGTCGCGGCGCCGGCCACCGGCAGGGCCCAGGGGTTCTCGGCGATCGCCTTGGCCTGCCGCTGCTGCTCGGCGGCCTTGCGCGCGCGCTCGATCTCCTCCATCCGCAGCTTGGCGATCCGCTGGACGAGGCGCAGCTTGAGCAGCTTGAGCACTGCGAGCGTGACGATATCGCCGCCGAAGTAGCGGTCGCCGGTGACGCCGAGCATCCGGGTGCGGATCGTGATCCGCCCGCCGCTGTCGCGGCTGAGCTCGACATCGAGCAGACTGACATCGACGGTGCCGCCGCCGAAGTCGTAGCTGAGCAGGCGATGCGCGGCCTGCTGCACGCTGAAGCGGCGGAACTCGTCCATCAGCTGACCGTAGATGTAGTTGAAGGCCGCAGCATTGGTCTCGTCGAGGCGCAGGATCAGGCGCTCATCGCTCCATGGCCGATTGAGCCCTTCGAAGGCGACGCGGAAGGCGGCGCGGAGCGCCTCCTGCTTCTTGCGGTTGTAGAGGATCGGGAAGGTCGCGACGACCTGCTCGATGCGCTGGCCGATGCGCGATTCGGCCTCGCGCAGCAGCTCGCGGATGAAGAAGCCCGCGATCTCTTCCGGCTTGTAGCGCTGATAGCGGTCGGGCTCCAGGCCGGAGCGATCGTCGAGGATGACGAGCTCCTTGTCGAGCCCGAGCATGCGCTTGACCGAGATGACATAGGAGAAGCTGCGCCCGCTGTTGTGGGCGATGAAGTCGCGGGCATGGTTGCCGATCTCGATCACCGGCGCGGCGCGGTTGGAGATGTCCTTGAAGCGGATCAGCGTCGGCACCTCGCGGCTGACCTGCGGCGGCTTCAAGGCGTCGCTCATCTGCATCGTGTCGCCGACCCGCTCCTTCCAGGCATAGCAGGTGTTGGTCGTGCCGAAGTCGATGGCGAAGGTGCCGCGGAAGCTGCCGACCTCGGCGATCACCTCCTGGAGGTACACATAGACGGTGAGGGGCGGAGCCTGATCGAACTCGAAGCGCAGCTCCTCGCGGTGCGGACCGGCGCTGGGGAAGAAGCGGTGATCGGTGTTGATGTTGACGATCAGCGGCAGTTTGCCCTTCTTGCGGAAGCTCAGCGTGTCGCCGAGCATCGCGCCCTCGATATCCAGCCACTCCGGCTTGGCCACCTCGGTGATCTTGAGCTGCAGGGGGCGATCATCGGTGTTGCTGACATGGATCAGCACCCGCTTGGCGCCGCTGCCGCGGCGGATGCTCTCGATGAAGCAGGGATCGGGGATCAGCATGGCTCCTCCTCAGCCGGCGAGCAGAGGCGCGAGTTCATCGGACTTCGCCTTGGCAGCGGCCCACTGCTGATCGATGATCAGCAGCTGCTTGCGCTTGGCCTCCTCGGGATCGGGCTGCCCGCCCTCGAGCAGGTGTACCGGCAGATCGAGGTCTGGGGTGTTCTTGATCGCCGACTCGAGGTCGTCGGCATGCGACTTGAAGTCGGCGATCAGCGCCGTGATCACAGCTTTGTAGTAGTTGCCGAGCGTGGCGGCGAGGCGATCGCAGCTGGCCTGGAAGTGCTTGGTGAAGGTGGCGATCAGGTCGTTCTTGAAGGCCTCCTCGATCGCCGGCGTCCAGGCCGGTTCGAACCCCTGGGGGTGGATCGGCGTGCTGCGCAGCGTCCAGGTCTCCTCGTCGGCGCGCAGCCTGGTCAGCACCGCGACATTCTGCCGGGCGGTGGCGATCGCCGTGCGCAGCGGACCGGTGAGGTCCTTGGACGAGCAGGCCCCGATCTGGTCGAGGATGACATCGACCTTCGACTGCTTGACCTGCTGGTCGATCAGAGCCTGGACATTGCCGACGATCGTCTGCGAGGTCAGCTCGACGAACTTGTCGGAGATGAACTGCTTGCAGTAGTCGATCCAGTGCTGCTTGATGCCGGCCGGGGTCTGCAGCTTGGCGGCGGATCCGGTGAAGGCGATCTGCTTGGCGGGATCGGCCATCGGGATCTTCTTGATGTTGCCGATCAGGTTGGCGACCGCGGGCTTGAGCTGGCTCTGCACCGCCTGGCCGATCATCGCCGGCAGCGCATTGGCGAGGCCGACGAGGTTGACTTCGAAGGCCTGCTGGGTCTTGATGATGAAGTCGCGCATCTCGCCGATCGCCGAGGTCTTGCGGCTCTTCGCCTGCTGCAGCAGCTGGTCGTTGCGCGCCAACAGCATGTGGGCGGCATCGAGCGCCACCTGGCAGTTGATCCGGATGTCGCGCAGGCGTTCGAAGGCCAGCTGCTCCTGCAGGTACTTGAGGATCGCCTCGCGGACGACGCTGATGCCGCGCCCGGTCAGCGCGTCCTCGGCGATCTTGCGCCACGGCTGGTCGACATGGTTGCCCATCATCCGCAGCTTGCTGGCGCAGCTCGCCATCAAGGCGTCATAGGCCTGCTGATTGCCGCGCAGGCGATGGATGTCGAAGAGCGCGACCGTCGCATAGAGGTTGCGCGAGTTCAGGCCGTTCTTGTCGATTTCGGCCGCGATCTGGTCGCGCAGCAGCGATTCGAGCTCCTGCTTGGTGAAGTTCTTCTCCTCATTGGCGTCGAAGCGGTTGATGATGTAGAACATCTTGTTGGCGATGTTGCCGCGATTGGCCTCCGACATCTCGTTGATGATGTCGATGTAGCTCATCGTGAAGCCCTGCGGCGGCAGGACATTGACGACGAGGTCGGCTTCGGTCAGGTAGTCGAGGGTGACCTGACGGGCGTAGGCGTTGGTCGAGTCGATGCCCGGCAGATCGACGATCTGAATGTTTTTCTCTTCAAAAAGCTCGTGACGCTTGTGGATGAACACCTGGTCGATCATGAACAGGTGGCCGAGCCCGCCCTGATGCTGATCGTAGGTCAGGTAGATGTGCGCGTTCTTGAGCTCGTCCTCGATGATCGTGCCGCAGCGGCCGGCGTACTTGTCGATGTAGTGCAGGAACTCCTCGAGCTCGCTCACGTACTTCGCGGCTTTGCCCTTGTCGAACTCCTTGCGCAGGGCCTCGGGCAGGCTCTCGTCCTGATGCGCCTTCGACATCCAGGCGATCGTTTCGCGGATGATGCCGAGCAGCTGCTCGCTGGAGGCGCCGCGGGCCTTGGCGTCGAACTGCTTGAAGGCGTTGCGGTAGCGCTTCTGGTGGAAGACGACCTGCCGGATCGCGACATCGCGCGGGAAGTACTTGACGCGGACCAGCTCGCGGCCGCCGAAGGGACCGGTGAGAATGGTGATCGAGAGCGTGCACTCGCCGGCCGCCGTCGGCAGCAGATCCGGCACCCCGACAAGCGCGTTGATCACCGTCGACTTGCCGGCCGAGAAGCCGCCGGCGAAGCAGAGCTTGTAGTGGTCCTTGGCGAGCAGGAGCTCGGCCTTGCGCAGGGCGTCCTTGACGCCGGCAGCGTGATACTCCGCGCTGCCCGGGAAGGCGTGCGCCTTGCACTGCTCGCTGATCGTCAGGTCGAGCTGCTTGGCGGCGGCCAACAGGCTCGCCGCCAGGCTCTTGGCGTGGGGGAAACGGGCGGGATCAGGCATGGGAACCTCGGCGATCGTGGTGGCAGGGAACCTGCGCAGCCTGATCAGGCGGCGCTCGGCGCGGCCGCGGGCTTGGGCAGAGCGCCACGCAGGGCCTCGATGAAGGCCCTCAGGCTGCTGGGCCGCTGCGCGGGATCGGGGTCGGCGGCCTGTCGGATGGCGGCATCGAGCTGCCGCAGATCGAGGTGCTGGTGCGGATCGTTGATGCCGGTCAGGCGCAGGCTGCCGCTGCGCACGCGCTGCCGCAGCTCGTCGAGCGAGCGCACCTGCGTATGCAGCAGGCGTCCCGACAGGACATGGGCGACGAGCAGGCCGGCGGCATAGATATCGACGCTCGGCGTCAGCGCCTTGTCGACAGCCCCGCGCTGCCCCGACTGATAGGCGTCGACGAGTTCCGGCGCCATCCAGGGATAGGCATAGCGCAGCAGGCGCTCGGCGTTGATCGCCGACGGCACGTACGCGAAACCGGCGTCGATGATGATCGCCTGCACCTCGCTGCCCTTGCGGCGCAGCAGCACATTCGAGGGCTTGAGGCAGCCGTGCACCGCCCCGCGCTGGTGCAGGACGGCCAGGCCTTCCAGGGTCTGCAGCAGCAGCTCGAGCTTCGCGGCCGCGCGCAGCCCGCTCAGCGCGTCGCGGGCGATCGGCTTGGCGTCGATGAAGTCGGTCGAGACGAAGCCGCCGCTCGCCGGATCGGCGCCGACTTCCTTGTAGCGGACGAGTGCGGGGTGCAGGACATCGCCGACCAGCCGGCTCAGCGAGGCCGTGCTGCGGACGATCGCCTCGTCGATGACGCGGACCGCCCAGTAGGCGTTGTTGTGGGTGGCCAGCAGCACGGGGCCCATCAGTCCGTTGCCGAGCTGGCGGACGACCTTGTAGGATCCGATGCTCGCACCGATGGCAGGTGTGGCAGGCATGAAACCTCCTGGCCTCAGCGGCCACGGGTGATCGAGGACTTGCACACTACGGCGAACCCTCCCCCTGCAAGCCGGGATCGCGGCGGGCGTCTGCACCCGACAGAAGAGCAAGCAGTCGACGAACGGCGCGCTCGGGATCGGCCGCGCGGCAGACCGCGCCGGCGACCGCGATGCCGTGCGGCAGGCGCGGCAGCAGCGCCGGCAAGCGCTCGGCATCGATGCCGCCGATCGCGTAGCTCGGCACGCGCAGGCTGCCGCGCACGGCATCGAGCAGCTCGGGTCCGCGACAGGGCTCGTGCGGCTTGCTCGCGGTCGGGAACATCGGGCCGAGCCCGAGGTAATCGGCGTGTCGTTGGCCTTCCGCAGCCTGCTCGGCGGTGTGCGCCGAGACCCCGATCAGCGCCAAAGGACCGAGGACCGTGCGAGCATCGCGTGGATCGAGGTCGTCCTGGCCGAGGTGGACGCCGTCGGCGCCGAGGGCGCGCGCGATCGCGACATGATCGTTGACGATGAACAGCGCGCCATGGGCGCGCGCCGCCTCCTGCACGCGCGCCGCCAGCTCGCGGTAGGCGCGCACCGGCAGCTGCTTGGCGCGCAGCTGCAGGACCTCGGCGCCGCCGCGTGCCGCCGCCGCCGCGACCGCCGGGGGGTCTGCGCACAGCGCGGCGTCGATCAGCACATACAAGCGACACTGCCACAGGCGCCAGGACGGAACCCGAGCGAGGAGGTCGCGCTCGATGGTGTACAGCCGATAGCGCACGCGCTCGATCGTCGGCCACCACGGCGCGCTGACGAGCTTGCCGCTTTCCTCCAGGCAGCGCAGGGCCTCGGCGGCACGCGCGGCGTTGGCGCGCAGCAGCGCCGCCAGGCCGGCGCGCGCCCCTTCGTCGCCGGCCTTCAGCGCGGTGCCGACATCGCCCTCCGTGTCGCGCGCCGCGATCAGCTGCGGCGGCAGCGCCGCGCGCAGCTCATGGCGCAGCTCCTTGAGCGCGCGCGCCAGATCCGCCGCGTCGAGCAGGAAGCGCGCCGCGTCCTCGAGGACGCGCAAGCCCTCGGCCGCGCGGTTGGCCTCGGCGTCGGCGAGGCGCTCCCAGCCGCGTCTCATGGCGGAGGCGGGCGCGGCGGCTGCACAGCGGCCATTCCCCGCGCGGCCCACGCTTTCATGCGGGGCCAGAGGTACTCGCGGCCGAGGATGCGCACGGTCGCCGCGATCGGCACGGCGAGGATCAGGCCGAGCACGCCCATCAGCTTGCCGCAGAGGAGCAGGGCGATGATCAGCCACACGGGATGCAGCTCGACCTCGCGCCCGAGGACGAGCGGGATCAGGACGGCTTCGGTCGCCTGCACGGCCCCGTAGACGAGCAGCACCAAGACGAGGTGCAGGGCGCCGGCATCGGGTTGCAGGAGGACCAGGGCGAGCGCCGGCACGATGACGACGATGCCGGCGAGCGGGATCGGGGTGACCAGGCCGAGCAGGACCCCGAAGAAGATGCCGTAGGGCACCCCGTAGCCGAAGAGCTGCAGGATCAGGAAGCCGAGGACGCCGACCAGGGAGCAGATCAGGCAGATGATCAGGCGGCCGCGGAAGAAGGCGGCGACCGCGCGCTCGATCTCGCGGATGATGCGCAGCGTGTCGTCGCGATGCGCCGCCGGGATCAGCGCCTTGATTTCGCTGCGGATCACCGGCATGGCGAGGATCAGGAAGAAAGCATAGATCGGGATCAGGATCAGATCGAGCAGCACGCCGGCGAAGACGCCGACATTCGCGAAGGCCTGCTCCGCCCACTCCGCGAGGCGCTGCGGAAAGCGCTCGACGGCATCGCTGATCGCGCTGACGATGCGCGCCAGCCCTTCGGCCATCGCTTCCCCGCCGAGCAGCATGTCGCCGCCACGCAGCTCGTTCAGCAGCTCGTGCGCGCTCGCGGCTCCGCCGCGCTCGGCGCGCTCGAGCTCCTGGAGCTCGGCCTGCAGCGCAGTCCGCCGTTCGGCGTCGAGGCGGCTGGAGACGGCCGCGCGCAGACGCTGCACGAGTCCGGGATCGGCGTCGATGGCGAGCCCCCGGTGCGCGCGCAGCGCCTGCACGACGCGCTGATGCGCCGCGAACCACTCCTCGGCGGCGGCATACAGATGCGGGGCGAGCTCCGGCCGCGCCGCCAGCGCCGCCTGCGCCGCCGCGGCCGGCGCTGGCCAGGCCGGGTTCCAGCTCGTCGGCGCCTGCGGCGGCGCGTGCGGCGGCAGGGGTCCCGTCAGCAGGGCTTGGAAGCGAGCACGGGCCGGTTCGATCTCCGCGACATACACCGCCAGCAGCGCAAGACCGCTGTCATCGACCGCGAGGTGGGTCATCCGCTTGAGCTGGCCCCGTTGCTCCTGGGCCCAGGCGGAGAGGCGCGCCAGCACCGCCGGGTCATAGAGCCCGTTGCGGTTGAGATCGGTGTAGGGCTCTCCCTCGTTGCGCTGCCCGTCGCCGTTGAGGTCGGCGAAGGGCTCGCCGCGCACCAGCTGGTTGGCGAGTTCGGCGCCCTGCTTGAACAGCAGCGGCACGAGGACGATCGCGCTGCCGATGACGAGCAGGGACGCGGCGGTGAAGAGCGCGCTCGCCGCGAGCCAGCGCGCGAAGCCGACGCGGCGCGAGATGAGGTCGACGAGCGGGGTCAGGATGTAGGCGATGACGAAGCCGATCGCCAGCGGCACCGCGACGTCGACCACGGCATCGACAATCGGCAGCGTGACCGATGCCGTCTCGCGGATCGCGAAGGAGCACATCGCGACGGTGGTCGCGATCAGCAGCAGGCGCACCCAGGGGTGGTCGAGCAGCTCGCGCACGGCTACTCGTGCTTGTCGTCGCGCGCGGCGCTGGCGTGCTGCAGGCGCCGCCGCACGGCGCTGCGCAGCGCGATCGGCAGCGGCTCGTGCCCGGCGAAATCCTCGATGCGGTCCTCGGGGCGCTTGGTGAACAGGCCGAGCGCGATCAAGGCGAAGGTGATCGCCCCGATGTCCTCATTGTGCCGGATGCCCCACTGGCGCAGGACGAGGTCGGCGAGGATGCCGTAGCGACGGGCCGCGAGGTCGACGGTGCTCGCCAGCAGCTCAGCGGCCGTCAGGTGGCGATCGGGTCCGCTGACCCCCGAGCGGTAGAGCTTGACGCCGTGCTGCAGGGCCTGGGCGACGAACTCCAGCGCCTCGCGAGCATAGTGGCTCTCGGCGCCGAGCAGCCGCGACTGCTCGGATTCTCCGCTTGCTGCGCCCATGTCGGCATCTTCCGCGATGTCCAAGAGGAGCAAGGCGAGCTCAAGGCCGAACCGTCTGCTGCAGGCGCCAGCGCGGGGGATCGACGGCGAGGACCGTGCGCCGCTCGCCATCGAGGACGATGCTCGCTGGCAGCGCTGGCACGCGCCAGGCCGCCAGCTCCGGCTCGGCGAGCGCCGCCCAACGCAGCTCGGCCCGGTAGGCGCTGCCAGCGGGCAGCGCCGACAGGGGGTCGCTGCCGACGAGGACGATGACGCGCTGCCAGCTTGCGGGCGCGGCCGCGAACAGCTCGTCGAGCCACAGGCGGCTGTCGCCGTCGAGCGCGGCGACGAAGGCGAGCAGGGTCGGCGCCTCGCGCGTCGCCGGCGGCGAGGCGAGGACGCGGCCAGGCAGCGGCGGGGCCGGCTGCCCGGCCAGGGCATGGAAGGCGACGCGGGCGCCGGCGCCGAACTCCGGAACGCTCGCATCGAGCCGCTCGGCGAGGGCTTGCGCCTCTGCCGCACGCCCGAGGCGCAGCAAGGCGGTGACGCGCAGGTTCCGACCCGCGTTGCGGAAGGCTGGCGATGGCAGGGTCTCGAGGCGGTCGAGGTGGCGCAGCGCCTCCTGCGTCGCGGCCTCGTCGCCGAAGGCCAGCAGCCAGTCGACCAGCCAGTAGAGCGGCTTGTTCTCGTAGCGCGTGCCGCGGCAGGCCTCGAGATCGCGGCGCAGGCGCTCCCCGAAGGCTGCCTGCGCCGCGCGCCGCCGCTCGGGCGGGGCCAGGGCGAGGGCGCGCAGGTCCTCCTCGAGCGCGCGCACGACGGCCGCGGCCCGTGGATCGTCATCCATCGCCGGCGGCGGCAGGGTCGGGCTGCGCGAGGCGGGAGCGCAGCCGAGCAGCAGCGCGAGCGCGACGGCGATCGAGAGCGCACGCATGCCCTCAGCCCTGCGCGGCGGGGCGCCGCGGGCTATCGAGGATGACGGTGAAGGGGCCGTCGTTGAGCAGCTGCACCTGCATCTCGGCGGCGAACACCCCCGTCGGCACGGGACGGCCGAGCAGGGCCGCCAGGCGCGCGACGAAGTCCTCGTAGAGCGGCCGCGCGATCTCGGGCGCGGCGGCAGCGAGGAAGTCCGGGCGATGCCCGCGGCTGGCGTCGGCGAGCAGCGTGAACTGGCTGACGACGAGCGCTTCGCCGGCGATGTCGGGCAGGGCCAGCGCGCAGCGTCCGCGCTCGTCGGGGAAGATGCGCAGGCGATGCACCTTGTGCGCCAGCCAGGCGCTGTCCTCGGCGCTGTCGCCGCGCGCCACGCCGAGGAAGACGAGCAGCCCGCGGCCGATGCGCGCGACTTCCCGATCGGCGATGCGGACGCTCGCCGAGGCGACGCGCTGGACCAGGGCGCGCATCATTCTCCTCGCAGCAGCCGCTCAGCGAAGCGCGGATCGAGCTCGGGCACCGCGCGCAGGCGCTCGGCCGTGAGCCGCGCATCGTAGGCGACGCGGCGGAAGTAGATGCTGTCGCCGGTGTACAGCGCATAGCAAGCGCGCGGATCGCGGTCGCGCGGCTGGCCGACCGAGCCGACATTGATCAGGTACTTGCCGTCGTCGACGCGGAAACCGTCGGGCAGGTCGCTGGCCGGCAGGAAGCAGTGATCGCTGGTGAAGACCCCGGGACGATGGGTGTGACCGAAGAAGGCGAGGCGCGGCGTACGCGCGAAGCACTCGTCGAGCTTGCGCGGATCGGCTCCCTCCCAGGTGTCGCTTTCGAGCACGTACTCCATCACCGGATCGCGCGGACTGCCGTGCACGAGCAGGACCTCGCCGAGCTGATGCTGATGCGGCAGACTGCGCAGCAGGTCCCACAGCGCGGCGCGCTTGGCCGGCGGCTGCTCGTCGATCGCCCGCTTCGTCCAGTCGATCGCGCGCCGTGCCGCGGGATGGAAGCCGAGCGGGCCGTGGATCAGCGCGTGCTCGTGGTTGCCCATCAGATAGAGCTTGCAGCGCGCCGTCACCAGGTCGATGCAGGCGATCGGCTCGGGGCCGTAGCCGACGACATCGCCGAGGCAGAACACGCCGTCGACCGAGCCGAGGGTGGCGATGTCGGCGAACACCGCCTGCAGGGCCGGCAGGTTGCCGTGGATGTCGGAGATGAGGGCGAGCACACGCGCAGTGTCGTGCGCAGCGGCGAGGATCCAGCGCCCGCCCGACGCAGCCGGCGCTCAGCGGCCGAGGTGCAGCGCGCTCAGCCGCCGCCAGCTCCTCGTCGCGCTCAGCGAACGTTGGCCGCTGATCGCGGCGCGATACAGCTCGAGCACGGCCGCGCCGACGATCGCGATGTCGTGGCGCGCCGCGCAGCGGCGGGCGTGGGCCGCGCAGGCCCGACGGCGATCGAGGGCCGCCAGCTGGCGCAGGGCCCCGGCGAGCACCAGCGGATCCTGCGGCGGCACCAGACAGCCGGCGTCGCCGTCGTCGACCAGCTCCGGCAGCTGGCCGACGGCGGTCGCGACCACCGGGCAGCCGTGCGCCAGCGCGCTGACGATGTGCGGCATCGGCAGGTCGGCGTCGCTGGTCTCGACGAAGACATCGCAGGCCGCGAGGCATTGTTCGGGGCTGTCGCTCAGCCAGGGCTCGGGCGGCGCCAGGTCCTCGTCGAGCTCGCCGACGGCGATGACGCGCACCGCCAGGCCATCGCCGAGCAGGGCGGCATGGGCCTTCGCCAGCACCCCGCTGTCGCGGCGGCGGCGCAGCCAGGCGCCGATGGTCAGCGGTCGATGCTCCTGCGACGACTCCTCCGCCATCGACGGCAACGCTAGCCCCGGCGGGATCACCTGCACGCGCTCGCGCAGTCCGCCATCGCGAGCGAGCAGCGCCGCGCGGTGGTACTCGCTCGGCACGATGATCGTTGCGCCGGGAAGCGAACGGAGGATCCGCCGACTGGCGTGGCTGCCGCTCAGCGACTGCAGCTCGACGATCAACGGCACGCGCAGCGCGCGCGCCAGGTCGGCCGCCGGCGACAGGGCCTCATCGCCGTGGGCGTGGACGATATCGCAGCCCCAATTGGCGGCGGCGATCACCGTCTCGCGCCGTCCGCGTCGCCACCAGTTCCACCAGCCGCGGTAGGAGCCGAGGCCGGGCACGCCGGCGGCAGCTGCTTCCGCGACCGGCACCGCCGCCACCGCATGGCCCTGTTCGCTCAGCCAGGCGAGCAAGCTGCGCGCGCCCGCGGGCCAGATCAGCGCGTCGGACGAGAGGACATGCACGATGCGCAGCGGGATCACTGCGCCGGCTCTCCGGGACCCGGTGCCGCCTGCTCCGCGACCGGCACGCCGTAGCGCTCGGCGAACCAGCCCCCGAGGTCGCGCCAGCGGCAACGCTCGGAGCAGAACGGGAAGCTCGCTGGTCGAGCCGGGCCGCGCGTCGCCACCGGCCGGCGGCAGGTGGGGCAGGAGAGCAGGGCGGGCGCCACTGCGTCGTCAGTCATCGCGGGGCGGGATCATCGCGCGGGTGCGAGGGAGAGCAATCGCCAGCCGCGTGGCCAATCCCCGCCTTCGAGCCGCAGCAGGACGCCGCGATAGGGGCCCTGATAGCGGAGGTAAGGCGGACGTCCCTGATCGGTCAACAGGTGACCGCGCTTGCCGTGGAAGGGCAGGAGGACCAGGCGCTCGGGCAGCTCCCCGCGCTCGCGGATCCGCTTGCCGATGTCCCAGCCCTCGGGCGGGGCCTGGCCGAGCAGGAGGTCGCCGACCAGCGCCGCGTCCTCCTCGCTGAGCTGCAGGCTGCGCAGCAGTTCGCCGTGGTCGATGGCGCGGATGCGCGCTGCGGCCAGGGCCTTCACCGCGTCGGTGCCGCGGCGCTGGCCGATGATCTCGGCGACGCGGGCGCGCTCCTTGGGGGGCAGCCACAGCCCGAGCGCCTCGTCGTACTGCAGCCCCTTGAGCGCGCGCAGCGCCTCGGCGCGCGGCGCCAGATCGATGACGCGCTCCGTGCCGAAGTCGGCGTCGTCGACATCGATCGCGATCGCCGGTCCCTGCGGCATCGACGGCGCGCTGAGCAGCCAGGCGCGCGCGCGCACCGCGTTGCCGAGCGCCGGATAGCGGTTCTGCGCCGGCGGCACGGGTGCGGCATAGTGCGCGAGGGCGTCGCGCCGGGAGTCGGGCAGGTTGGCGATGATGACGAGCGCGATGATCAGCAGGACGACGGCGGCGCTGCCGATGATCCACCAGGCCAGGGCGCGTCCCTCGCGCTCGCCCTCGCCGGTCAGCACGGCCTGCACCTCGCGCTTGGCGTCCTTGCCCTTGGCCCCGCCCTTGGCGATGCGGTCGGTCTGCCGCTTCTCCTCGCGCTTGGCGACCTCCGACTCCGCCGCCTGCTCTTGAATACCCTTGAGCTGCGCTGCCAGCTGCTGGCGCATCGCCTCCATCTGCTCGGTCTTGCGCTTGCTGATGCGCGTCGTCGTCTTCGGCTGCGTCGCCGGCGGCGGCGCCGGCGCTTGGCTCAGCCCGGCGTCGAGGTCGAGTTCGTCGTCCTTGTCGTCCTTCGGCGGCGCGCTCGGCTTGGCCGCCGGCGGACGCGCGGCGGACGCTGGCGCCGCGGCGGCCTGATTCGCCGGCTTGGGCGGAGCGCCCGTCGCCGCCGCGGCCGCGCCGCTGGCCGCCGGCTTGGGCGGGGCGGGCTTCGGCGCCGCTGCTGCCGGGGGGGGCGCCGGCGCTGCGGCAGCGCTGCCGCTTGCAGCGCCCGTGGCCGCAGGTGCCGCAACCTGCACCCGGCGCACGCTGCCGTCGGCCTGCAGCTGGAAGGCGTTCTTGCAGGCCGGACAGCGCACGGCCTTGCCGACCAGCGCGGGCTTGAAGGGATAGCGCGCACCGCACCAGGGGCAGGCGAAGCTCTCCGGACTGCCGCTCATGAGGGAAGCGTCGGACACAGGCCGACCCCGTGCAAGGGGGGCGGGGCTTGCTGGCCCGGCGGTGTCGCATGATGCCTCCGCATGCAGCGCGGCTTCACGCTGATCGAGCTGCTGGCGGCCTGCGGGGTCTTCCTCTTCGGCTTTGCAGCCGCGATCGGGCTGATGACCGTCGGCACGCGGGCGCGCGCCCAGGCCGATGGCCTGCTGCGCCTCGGCTTGGCGGCGAGCTCGCTGCCGGTGGAGTTCGCGCTCGATGCCTGGCTCGCCGAGGATCCCCAGCAGTCGCCGCCGCCGAGCGCCTATCGCGGCGACGGTCAAGCCGAGGTCGCGATGCCGGGCGAGGCGCAGGAAGACCTCGATGCGCCGCTGTACCCCTATCGCCCGCAGCCCGGCATCTGGTATCGCGTCCTGCGGGCGAGCGATGCCCGGGGCGGCGATGACCGCGCGGCGGCGGTGCTGCGTTTCGAGCTGCTCGTCGTCTGGAACCCGGTGCCTGATGAGACGCTGACGCTGCGCGAGCTGGCGCAGCGCCATCGCCTCGATCGCCGCCCGGACTGGGAGGGCGGCGACCACCTGGCGATGCTGATCGAGTATCTGACGGCGCGCGGGCTAGCCGTACGCGAGACCCACTGGGTCATCCGCCGACCGCGGATGCCGGAAGGCGGCGGCCATGGCGGATGACGCGGCGTTCGGCGGCCCCGCGGCGCACTGCCATCGCCTGCGCGTGCGCTACGCCGAGACCGATCAGATGGGGGTCGCGCACCATGCGGCCTATGTCGTGTGGCTCGAGGAAGCGCGCATCGCCTGGCTAGCGGCGCGCGGCCAGAGCTACCGCGAGCTGGAAGCCGGCGGCCTGCTGCTGCCCGTCGTCGAGCTGTCGATCGCCTATCGCCGCCCGGCGCGCTTCGACGACGCGCTGACCCTGCTGACCGTCGCCAGCCAGCCGGGGCCGACGCGGCTCGCCTTCGCCACCCGCATCGAGCGGGACGGCGTGCTGCTCGCGGAGGCGCGGGTGACGGTGGCCGCGGTCGACCGCCACGGTCGGCCGCAACGCCTGCCCGCGGCGCTCGCCGCCCTGCTCTCGCAACCGCCATCGCCTGCCGAATGTCGCTGAGAAACCGATCGAGTGCATGCGGTTTCCAGTGCATGATGGCGGCATGCGCTGGGCGAGCGTCCTCCTGCTGGCGATGACCCTGGCTGCCGCCGACTGGCCGGCCAGCCGTGTCATCGGCGAGCACCAGGTGCCGCTCTGCGGCAGCGCGCGCTTCACCTGGTGGGGCATCGAGGTCTACGATGTCGCCCTGTATCTGCCGCCCGGCGCGGCGCCGCTGGCTGAGGCGCCGCGCGCCATCGCCTTCCGCTATCGACGGGCGTTCACGGCCAGGGACCTGGCGCGGGCCACGACCGTCACCGTCCAGGCGCGGGCCGCCGGGGCGCCGCCGGCGGAGGTCGAAGCGGGGCTGGCGGCGATCAACCGCCTGTGGCCAGATGTCGGCGCCGGCGATGAGCTGACACTGGTCTACGAGCCGGCGCAGGGTCTGCGCGTCCTGCTCAACGACCGGCAGCTCGGGGTCGTTTCAGGGACGCAGTTTGCGCGCGTCCTGTTCTCGGTGTGGCTCGGCGAGCAGCCGATCGACCGTCGGCTGCGCGATCGCCTGCTGGCGCGGCGCTGAGCCCGGCTTGCCCGCTGCCGGCGGCTGCGAGCATGCGGCCATGCTCAGCGTCTGCGATCTGTCGATGAACTTCGGGCAGAAGGTGCTGTTCGAGCGCGTCAACCTGAAGTTCTCGCCCGGCAACTGCTACGGGGTGATCGGCGCCAACGGCACCGGCAAGTCGACCTTCCTGAAGATCATCGCCGGCGAGATCGAGCCGACGCTCGGCGAGGTGGTCGTCGAGCCCGGACGACGCATCGGCTGGCTGCGCCAGGACATCCACGGCTACGAGGACGAGACCGTGATCTCGGTCGCCCTGCGCGGCCACCGCGAGGTCTGGGAGATCCAGCAGGAGCTCGATCGCCTCTACGCCGCCGGCGAGCTCGACGACGCGCAGACCGCGCGGCTTGGCGAGCTGCAGGAGCGCTTCGAGGAGCTCGACGGCTACAGCCAGGAGCCGGCGGCGGCCCAGGTGCTGACCGATCTCGGCGTCGAGCCCGAGCTGCACCAGAAGCCGATGCGCGAGATCGACAACGCGCGCAAAGTGCGCGTCCTGCTCGCCCAGGCGCTGTTCTCCAAGCCCGACATCCTGCTGCTCGACGAGCCGACCAACAACCTCGATATCCCGGCCATCGTCTGGCTCGAGCAGTTCCTCGCCGACTACGAGGGCGTGATCATCGTCGTCTCCCACGACCGCCACTTCCTCAATCGCGTCTGCACGCACACGCTCGACATCGACTACAAGACGATCCGCCTGTTCACCGGCCCCTACGATGTCTACCAGGCCCAGGAAGCGCTGGCCCGCGCCCAGCGCAGCCGCGAGGCCGGACGCATCGAGCGCCAGGTCGCGCGCCTCAAGCGCTTCGTCGAACGCTTCAAGTCGAACGCCGCGCGCTCCAAGCAGGCGACCAGCCGCATGAAGCTGATCGAGCAGCTGTCGAGCCAGAAGGTCGTGCCGAGCTCGCGGATCGCCCCGCGCATCCAGTTCCGCATCGCGCGGCCCAGCGGCCAGGACGTCGTCAAGCTCGAGGGGGTCTCCTTCGCCTACCCCGGCGGCCCGGCGATCCTGCGCGGCCTCGACACCCGCATCGATCGCGGCGAGCGCCTCGCGATCGTCGGCCGCAACGGCATCGGCAAGACGACGATCTGCCGCCTGCTGGTCGGCGAACTGACGCCCAGCCGCGGCGCGATCACCTGGTCGTCGACGGTCAGCCGCGCCTACTTCCCCCAGGAGGGCGGCGCGCTGTTCAGCAAGCCGGAGCTGTCGATCCTCGAGTGGATCCGCCAGTTCACCGCCACCCAGGACAGCAACGCGATGCGGGCGATGCTCGGGCGCATGCTGTTCTCCGGCGACGATGTGCAGAAGCCGGTCGGCGTGCTCTCCGGCGGCGAACGCGTGCGCTGCCTGCTCTCGATGGTGATGCTGCAGGAGGCGAACACCCTGATCCTCGACGAGCCGACCGCCCACCTCGACATGGAGTCGATCGAAGCCTTGCAGGAGGCCCTCGAAGAGTTCCCCGGCACGCTGATCTTCGTCAGCCACGATCGCGAGTTCATCGACGGCATCGCGACGCGCTGCTGGGTCCTCGAGGACGCCGAGCCCGGACAGCCGCCGCGGCTGACCGACTGGCGCGGCGACTACGCCGCCTTCCGCGCCAGTCGCGGCATGGAGTGACGCGCTCTTGCCTACGACGCGATCTGTACAGTATTCTACCATCAATGACTGAGCCGCAGCGTCCCAGTCCGCAGGCAGCCCTCGCGGAGTACCTCGACGCCTACATGAGGGACCGCGACCTCGCCGCGACCCTGGCGCTGTGGGTCGAAGAGCCGACCTGCATCGGCACCGGCTTCGACGAGATCGGCTTCGTGAAGCAGCGCTTCGATGAGCTCTACACCCGCGACATCGCCGAGGCCCCGGCGCGCCTCGACTACGAGATCGTCCAGCAGGTCGTGCAGCAGCCGCGTCCGGATGTCGCGATCATCGCCCTCGTCCTGCACATGCGCACCGTGATCGCCAACCAGGAGCTGCGCTTCAACGGCATGCGCTTGTCGCTGGTTTTCGTCGGCGACGGGCCGCGCTGGCGCATCGCCCACATGCACCTGTCGCTGCCGACCACGGCGCACGGCGCCGACGAGTCCTTCCCGGTCAGGGAGCTCGAGGAGCGCAACCGCGTCCTGCAGCGCCTGGTCGACGAGCGGACGGCGCAGCTCGTGCGCGTCAACGAGCAGCTGCGCGCGATCAACCACGAGCTGCAGCAGCGCGTCGCCGAGATCCGCGTGCTCACCGGCCTGCTGCCGATCTGCTCCGGCTGCAAGAAGATCCGCGACGACGGCGGCCAATGGCAGCCGCTCGAAAGCTACATCAGCGCGCGGAGCGAGGCGCGGTTCTCGCACGGCCTGTGCCCGGCCTGCGCGCAGCGGCTCTACCCCGAGCTGTACTCCCAGCCGCGTCCGTGATCGCTAACCGTGCCCGACGCGGATGCCGGTGCGCCGGGCATAGGCGCCGAGGATCCCGGGGTGCTGGTTGCTGACCATCCCGCGCTCGATGATCCGGGAGGGCGCAAGGAAGCGGTAGCAGTCGAAGGGGATGCAGCGCAGGTCCTCCTCGCCGAGCAGCCCCTCCCAGCTCATCCCGGGATGGGCCCAGGCGCCCTCGCCGTAGAGCGTCGCCCCGCCCGCGAAGTCGCAGAGCACCGCCCCGTACTCCTGCAGGGCCCGCGCCACCGCTCGGGCCCCCGGGGAGAGCGGAAAGCGCCCGAGGTCGAGCGCGGGATCGAGCTGGATGATCGTCCCCTGCGGGATGCCGCCGGGCAGGCCGCCGTCGGTCCAGGTCGCCGGCGGGCTGTGCTTGAGCAGGGCCGGGGCCAGGCAGCCGAAGGCGAGCTTGTGGGCGATGCGGCCAGCGCGCACCTCGTCATGCATGATCAGCCCGGCGACCGCCGGCACCCCGGAGGCGCGCGACGGCCCGTAGAGGTGGATGCTCTCGCCGATCTCGGCCGCGAACCACGCGGGGTCGAAGACGCCGTCGCCGTCGATGCGGTAGCGCATGCCGGTGAAAGAGCACCAACGGCCGTCGGGCAGGCGCAGCACCCCCCACATGTCCCAGGCCCAGCCCTGCTCCCAGTCGACGAGGATCAGGTGGGCGTCGCCGGCCGGGTCGGGATGGGCATCGGGCGGGATCGGCACCTCGGGCCCGAAGCCCGGGCCGTGGCCGAGCGGGTGCTCGGGACCGAGGCGGTGCCGCGCGTGGCGGAAGAACATTCCGCCCTCGCGCGGCTCCTCGTCGCCGCTGAGCACCCCGTCGCGGATCAGCGCGAAGCGGCGCTCGACGCGGACGCGCGGGGTGCGCGCGTCGACATCGTAGACCGGCATCGTCCAGGCGTGCAGGTTGATGTGGAAGCCGCCCTCCGGGCAGGCCCAGTACAGCAGCTCGCGCCAGCGCTCGTTCTCGGCGGCGAGTACCGGCGAGCTCGGCAGCGGCGTGTTCCAGAAGCTGGTGTCGCTGAAGAAGCGGCGGCGCATCAGCCGAGCTCCACCCGCAGCTCGGCGCGGCTGCGGCCCTGCAGGCGGGCGGCCGGCACCAGGACCCCGGCGCAGGGCTGGGCGGGGTCGCAGGGGCAGGGCAGCTCCTCGCCATCGAGCCAGGCCCGGCGCACCCCGCTCTCGACGCCGGCGCGGTTGTCGACCTCCAGGCGCACGCGGCAGCCGCGGAAGACGCGCTCGGCGGTGAAGCCCGGCCAGGAGCGCGGGATGCAGGGCGCGATGCGCAGGCCGGCGAGTTCGGCGCGCAGTCCGAGCAGGTACTGCGTCGCCGCCACATCCATCCAGGCGACGGTGCCGGTCGACTGGGTGATCGTCGCCCAGCCGGCGCGGTTGTTCTCCGGCCCGATGATCGTGCTCGCCCAGGCGTAGGGCTCGCCGGTGTAGCGCTCGGCGCCGACCTTGGCGATGACCCGCTCGGGCAGCAGCTGCAGGTAGTACTTCCAGGCGCGCTCGCCGCGCCCGAGCAGGGCCTCGGCGATCACCGCCCAGGTGTTGGCGTGGCAGAAGATCGCGCCGTTCTCGCCCGTGCCCGGCATGTAGCCGCTGAAGGGATCGCGGACCTGCGGGTAGGTGGCGAAGCCGGGGTGCAGCAGCTTCAAGCCGAAGCCGGTGTCGAGCGCGGCCCCCGCCTCGTCCATGCCGCGGCGGCGCTGCTCGAGGGTGCCGATGCCGGAGAGCACGGCCCAGCTCTGCGGGTTGAGGAAGATGCGGCCGAACGCGCAGCTCGCGGCACCGACCGGCGTGCCGTCGTCGTCGAAGGCGCGTCGCCACCAGGCGCCGTCCCAGGCATGGGTCTCCAGGGCCTGGACCTGGCGCCGCCGGCAGTCGTCGAACCAGGCGGCATCGGCCTCGCGGCCGCTGGCGCGCGCCAGCTCGGCGAGCAGGCGGCAGGTGATCACATGCTGCTGGCCGGCGAACACCGATTCCCCGCGGCCCTGGCGGGCGAAGCGGCCGATGATGTCGTTCCAGTCGCTGTGCAGGGTCAGCGGCAGGCCGTGCGCGCCGAGGTGGCTCTCGGTGAAACTGACGATGCGCCGCAGGTGCTCCCACACCGGCGCGCTCTCCGCCGGCTTGCAGTCGGGGCCGAGGAAGGGCACCGGCTCGTCGAGGAAGCCGAGGTCCCCGCTCTCGGCGGCGATCGCATAGGCGAGCATCGCCAGCCAGTGGTGCTCGTCGCTGTGGACCGTCAGCCCGAAGGGCCGGCGCTCCCACAGGTTGTACTCGTGCACCGTGTGCCCGTCGGCGAACTGATGGCGCAGCTGCTGGCGCAGGATCGCCAGGCCCCAGGACGGATCGCGGTAGGTGATGGCCAGCGCGTCCTGGGTGGTGTCGCGGAACCCGAAGGCGCGCTCGCCGGTGGCCTGGGCGCTGATCGAGCGCGAGTAGCGCGCGGTGTGCACCGAGCCGACGGGGTTCCAGATCGTGATCATCCGCTGCGCCTCGGGCAGCGGCAGGCTGGCGGCGAAGCGCGCGAGATGCCGGTCCCACCAGGCGTCGAGCTTGGCGCGCTGCTCCTCGACGGCGCCCGGCTGGCGCAGCGCGGCGAGCGTCGCCCGGCGCTTGGCGACGGTCGCCTCCCAATCGCGCAGCGCGTGGCCGACGGCGCCGAGGAAGAAGCGCAGGCGGCGCGGCTGCCCGCGCTGCAGGACGAGCGGCACGCGCAGCGCCGCGCAGGGCTCGCCGCACTCGATGACGCTGTTGCTGCACTGTCCGCGTGCGACCGCCAGCGGATCGCGCTCGTCGCGGTAAGGCCCGATGAAGGCATCGCGGCTGGTGTCGAAGTCGGCGACCGGCGCATCGCAGGCGAACCACGACAGCGGGGTCTCGCTGACCAGCGGCGTGCCGGAGCGGTGCGGCAAGAACCACGCGCACTGCTCGTCGGCCTCCCAGCCGGTGTGCAGCATGCACTGGAAGTAGTAGCCGAACTTGAAGTCCAGCTCCCAGTGCGGCTGCGACCACTCGGCGTAGGCGAAGACCGAGAGCTCGCCCTCGCCGGACAGCTCGAGGTCCCAGACCAGCGCATCGTGGTCCGGGCAGATGAACAGCTCGAGGCTCGCCGCCAGGCCATCGCGCTCGGCGCGGAACGCGGTGCGTCCCGGCCGGTGCTCGGCGCAGAAGCGGCTCGGCAGCAGGGTGCAGGGCCGGCCGCTCGGCGACCACACGCTGCCGTCGGGCCGGCGCAGATACACATAGAAGCCCGGGGCGTCGGCCGGCAGGTGGCGGAAGCGGTAACGCGTCAGCCGGAACACGCTCGGGCTGCGCCACCACAGCAGGCCGCCGCCGGCCTGCGAGACCAGCGCATGCAGCTCGCCGTTGGAGAGGTAGTTGATCCATGCGCCCGGCGTGTCGTGGCGGTGGATGCGGACGACGCGCGCCGCGTCATCGAAGGTGTAGAGGGCTTCGCTCATGGTCAGGACACTGGCAACAGGCGCAGGAAGGCTGCGCCCTCGGCAGGCAGCTCGAGCTGCAGACGACCGCTGCGCTGCACCGCGTGCAGGGTGGCGCCGGTCCAGGCGTCGAGCACCGCTCCCGGATAGATCAGCGGGCGGTCGATGGTCAGCGCGCGCTCGCTGCGGTTGACGATCGCCATCCAGAAGCCGCCGCGGCGATCGCGGCAGCGGAACGCGGCCCACTGCCCGGGCTCGTCGTGGGTGACGGCGGGCTCGTGCTGGTGGTCGTGGCACTCGATGATCCGCGGGTGGGTCAGCAGCTCGAGAGTGCGGGCATCGAGGCTGCAGAGGTCGCCGCCCATGATCAGCGGCGAGCCGACGACCGCGCGCAGGGCCATCGCGTGGCGCTGGGCCTCGTACGAGAGCTGGCTCCAGCGCGCCCAGCCCTCCAGGGGATCGACCGTCGCGTTGGCCGGGCGCGGGGTGCTGATGCGCAGCTGGCCGAAGGGCAGCATGTCGAGGTCGATCGCCGTCGTCAGCGAGCCCCAGCCGAGGATCTCGACCGCGCGGTCGACGCACTTGACGAGGTCCTCGCGCTTGTCCCAGAAGTCGGCGGTGACCCGGACGGCGTCGGCGAGGTTGTAGCAGGCCGCGTACTCCGGCTTGTTGCCGCCGCCCGGCGACAGGCTGAGGACGATGTGCGGCGCGATCCGGCGCACGGCGTGCGCCAGCATCCGCATCTCGCTCGGATGCTCGGTGATGTCGTCGTACTTGATGTAGCCGACGCCCCAGCTGGCGACCAGGCGGATGACGCTGTCGTAGTAGGCCTGGCCGGCCGGCGTGTCCGCCACCCCGTAGTTCCAGTTGTTCCACACGCAGAGGCTGCGGCGATCGGCGATGTCGGCGCAGGTCGCGCCGTCCCCGCCCTCGATCGGCAGCGCGTCCTCCGCCGCCTCGCGCGGCACGCCGCGCATCAGGTGGATGCCGAGCACCAGGCCGCGCGCGCGCAGGCGCTCGGCGAGGAAGGCGATGCCGCGCGGGAACAGCTCGGGGCTGGGCAGGTAGCGGCCATGGGCATCGATGACCAGCGGGATGTCGCGGCCGCCATAGGGCAGGGCCGGCGGCGCCAGCCGCGAGCGGTTGCCGTGCCAGCCGCTATCGATCGTCAGATAGCGATAGCCGGCGGGCAGCAGGCAGCGCGCCATCGCCTCGGCCTGGCGCAGCACCGCCGCCTCGTCGACATACATCCCGTAGCAGTCCCAGCTGTTCCAGCCACGGATCGCGCGTCGTCGACCGCCTTCGCTCATCGGTACCTCGCAGGTCGGGAGTGTCGAGGCGACGGCCGCTCGTCAATCGCAGGGCGCGCTGGTGGTGCCGGCGCGATTGCCTCGCAGGCCGCCGCTGCACGGTACCGGCATGTACCGCTCCCTGCGCTGGGCGCTGCGCCTCGTCGCGCTCTTCGCGCTGCTGCCGCTCGGCATCGTCCTGCTGGCGCTCGCCGGCTGCCAGTCGGCGCTGATCTACCCGGCGCGGCGCTACGACCCGGTGATGTGGCAGCGACTGCCGCCCGCGGTGCAGCCGCTGCGCTACCGCACCGCGGAGGGCGAGCAGGTCTCGTTCTGGGTCGGGCCGCGCGCGCCGCGCCGGGTGTGGATGCTGTTCAACGGCAACGGCGGCTTCGCCCTGCAGTGGCTGGACCTGTTGCCGCTGGTCCACGATCCCGAGGCCGGCTTCCTGCTCTTCGAGTATCCGGGCTACGGCTTCTGCGAGGGCAGCTGTTCGCCGGCGCGCATCCGCGCGGCGAGCGAGGCCGCGGTCGCGGCCCTCGCCGCGCACCTCGGTTGGGAGCGCGCGGCGCTCGAGCAGCGCCTGGCGCTCTTCGGACACTCGCTCGGCGCGGCCGCCGCCCTCGAGTACGCGGCGCGCCATCCCGTGCAGCGCATCGTCCTGGTCGCGCCCTTCACCACCCTGGTCGAGATGGGCCATCACCTCTTCGTGTGGCCGCTTGGCTATCTGATTTGGCACCGCTTCGACAACGGTGCGCGCTTGGCCGAGATCGCCGCCCAACAGCCGAGGCCGAGCGTCCGCATCATCCATGGCAGCGACGACCAGCTGGTGCCGCCCGCGATGTCGGCGGAGCTGGCCGCGGCGCATCCCGGCTGGATCGAGCGCCTCGAGATCCCCGGCGCCGACCACGACCTCGTCGTCGTCGACGCCCTGCGTCTGCTGCCCTGAACGTGCCGTCGGGCCGCGGGCCGGGGCGACTGCCGCCGCCCGCCCCGCGGCCCCGCTGGGCGCTCCGCGCGCTGGCCGCTTGTCCGCCGTGCTCTGCGCGCTAGAGTTGTCGCATGAGCTGTGCATGCTTCCTGCTCGCCTGCGTCTGCGCGCTGCTGAGCGGCGGCGAGCCGCCGCGCGAGCCGCAGCTCGTGCTCGAGACCGGCTTCCACACGGCGATGATCAGACGCATCGATGTCGCCGCCGGCGGCACGGTGTTGACGGTCTCACTCGATAAGACCGCGCGGCTGTGGCAGCGCGAGGGGAAGGGCTTCCGCCTCGAGCGCGTGCTGCGCGTGCCGCGCGGGCCGGGCCACGAGGGCAAGCTGTTTGCTGGGGCGCTGAGCGGCGAGGGCCAGTGGGTGGCGGTCGGCGGCTACACGGGCGGGGATTGGTTTGGGCAGTGCTTCGTGTATGTCTTCGAACGCGCGACGGGGCGCCTCTGCGCGCGGCTTGGACCGCTGCCAAATCTGATTCTCCACTTACGCTGGCGGGCCGACGGCGCGCTGGCGGTGTGCCTGGGTTCGGGCGGCCTGCGCGTCTTCCGCTGGCCGGGCGGGCACCTGCTGTGGCAGGATGCTGATTATGGGGGTCAGTCCTACGGCGCCTGCTGGCTGCCCGACGGCGGGCTGGTGACGACTTGTTGGGATGGCTTCGTGCGGCGCTATGCGCGCGATGGCCGGTTACTGGCGAAGGCGCGCACCCGTGCGGGGCAGCAGCCGTTCGCTGTCGCCCACGACGGTGCAGGCACCCTCGCGGTCGGGTTCGTAGACAACACGGCGGTGGCGCGCTACCGCGCGCAGGACCTCGCCGAGCTGCCGCCGCTTGATACCGCCGGCGTCGACAAGGGCGATCTCGGTAGCGTCGCCTGGGCCTCCGGCCAGTGGTGGGCCGCGGGAAGGTATGACGTCGATGGAGAATCCCCCATCCTGACCTGGACAGACGCCGGCCGCCGGGCCTGTCCCGGCCCGAAGGACACGGTGATGGACCTGCTGCCGGCGCCCGGGGGCGGGCTGCTGGTCGGGGCTGCAGACCCCCAG
>JANWWU010000090.1 GCA_025055595.1 Planctomycetota bacterium
GCGCAGGCTCCATGCGTTCCTCCCGGATGATAAATGCGAGCGCAGCGCGACGCGCCGCTTGGGAGGGATTAGAGCAGGAACCCGGCGCGTGTCAACGCGCGAGCTCGATGTTCGCTGCTGCGTCAGCCGCCGCGACAGCGCAAGCGGGTCCGCGGACGGGCCGCTGAGCAGGATGATGTCCGCGCGTCACCCGGCAGCCGCCGCGTGCGCCAGCGGCACGGCAGCGACCTGGGCGCGTGCGGGCATGGCGCGATCGCGCAGGTCCCTAGGCTGCGCGCGTGCGTCCCACGGTAGCGATCGTCGGGCGGCCGAATGTCGGCAAGTCCAGCCTCTTCAATCGGCTGGTCGGCCAGCCGATCGCGATCGTCGATCCGACGCCGGGAACGACGCGCGATCGCCTGCTGCATCCCGTGCGCCGCGACGGCCTGCGCTTCGACCTGGTCGATACCGGCGGCATCGGCATCGTCGACGAGGCGAAGCTGGCGCAGGATGTCTACCAGCAGGTGCAGCGCGCGATCGCTGCCGCCGACCGCATCGTCTTCCTGTGCGACGCCCGCGCCGGGCTGCATCCGCTCGATCGCGAGATCGCCGCCCTGCTGCGGCCGCACCGCGAGCGCGTCCTGCTTGCTGTCAACAAGGTCGACCACGAGGGGCTGGAGGCAGAGGTCGGCCAGTTCCTGACCTTGGGCCTCGGCGAGCCGGTGGCGATCAGCGCCGCGCAGGCGACGGGGTTGCACGAGCTCCTCGAGCGCCTCAGCGCCGGCTGCCCGGCGATGCGCGACGGCGGCAGCGCCGACGACGCCGAGAGCGACGCGATCCGGCTGGCCCTGGTCGGGCGGCGCAATGTCGGCAAGTCGTCGCTGACCAACGCGCTGTGCGGGGAGCCGCGGGTCATCGTCGCCGACCTCCCGGGGACGACGCGCGACGCGGTCGATGTCGAGCTCGAGCGCGACGGCCAGCGCTTCGTGCTGATCGACACCGCCGGCTTGCGCAAGCGCGCGCAGATGCGCGAGGACGACCTCGAGTTCTTCAGCGCCTGCCGCACCGAGCGGGCGATCCGCCGCGCCGACGTCGTGCTGTTCGTCATCGACGCCGCGGAGGAGATCGCGATGGTCGACAAGCGGATCGCGCGCTTCATCGAGGCCGAGAGCAAGCCTTGCGTGCTGGTCGTCAACAAGTGGGACATCGCCGAGCGCGCGCATGCGAGCAAGAGCGCCTATCGCGCCTGGCTCGACGACCGGCTGCCGGGGCTGGCCTACGCCCCGGCGGTGTTCACCTGCGCGCTGACCGGGCTCGATGTCGAGCTGCTGCTGACGACCGCGGCGCGCCTGCATGCGGCGGCGGCGCACCGCGTGCCGACGGCCCGGCTCAACGAGATCATCGCCGCCGCGGTCCAGCAGCGGCGGCCGCGCAAGGTCGGGCCGCAGCCGACGCGCATCTACTACGCGACGCAGGCCGAGGTGCGACCGCCGACGATCATCGTCTTCGTCAACCGCACCGATTGGCTCGAGCCGGGCTACGCGCGCTACCTCGAGCACTTCGTCCGGCGCGAGGTCGCCGAGTTCGCCGAGATCCCGCTGCGCATCCTGTTCAAGGCGCGCGACAGCCGCTTCCACGGGCAGCTCGACGAGCACCGCGTGGTGCGCGGGCGCACCAAGGCCGAGCGCCATGCGACGCTGATCCTGCCCGCGCACCTGATCATCGAGAAGCGTCGCGCCGACCGCCGGCGACGCCTCGAGGCGCTCGACGATCGCGAGCGGCTCGGCACAGCGCGCGAGGCGCTCGGCGGGGAGGACCCGGCGGAGGACGAAGATGGCGATTGATCCGTGGTGGGCGCTGGTGCCGGCGGCCTATCTGCTCGGCTCGGTGTCATTCGCCTACTGGGCCGGACGCCTCCACGGCATCGATCTGCGACGCGTCGGCAGCGGCAACCTCGGTGCGACCAACGCCGGGCGCGTGCTCGGCGGGCGCTGGTTCGCCATCGTCTTCGCCGCCGACCTGCTGAAGGGGCTGCTGCCGACGGCGCTGGCGCAGCTGGCGCCGCTGCCGTGGCTGCCGGTGGCGGTCGGGGCCGCGGCGGTGCTCGGCCACGTTCTGACCTGCTTCCACGGCTTCAAGGGCGGGAAGGCCGTCGCGACCAGCCTCGGCGTGCTGCTCGCCATCGCGCCGGTGGCCGCCGCCCTGGCCGGCGCGGCCTGGCTGGCGGTGTGGCTCGCGGTGTGGCGCGGCCTGGGCCTGGCGCGCAGCGAGGCCGTCGGACCGGCCTCGATCATCGCCGCGCTGGTCGCTCCCGCCGGACACCTGCTCGATCCCGGTCGCACGCCGATCACGCTCGGCTTCATCGGCGCGCTGGCGCTGCTCGTCGTGCTGCGCCATGTCTCGAATGCGCGGCGCTTCCTCGCCGCGCTGCGCGCCCCACACTCGCCGCCATCCTCATGATCCGCTGCATCACCTTCGACTGGGGCGACACGCTGGTCGCCAACTGGGGCATGCCCTACCTCGCGACCGAGCGGCGCGTGTTCGCCCGCTTGCACGCCGAGCTGACGGCGCTCGGCCATCCGCCGCCGGCGGGCTGGGCCGAGCAGTGCATCGCCGAGCTGCAGGCCGAATGGCAGCGCACGGCCGACCCGGCGAGCAACCCCGAGCAGGAAGAGATGGACTTCCGCGCCCTGATGCGGCGCTGGCTGGCGGCCGCGGGCGCCGATCCCGACGCCGGGCCGGTGCGCGCCGCTGCCGACCGCGCCTTCGACCGGATGACCGACACGGTGATGCCCTACGCCGATGCTGCGCCGGCGCTGGCCTCCCTGCATCGTCGGTACCGCATCGGCATCGTCTCGCATGTGCCGTGGCCGGGCGACGCCTGCCGGCGCTGGTTCGTGCGGCACGGGCTGGCGCCCTTCGTCGACTTCTACTCGCTGTCCTGCGATGTCGGACGCATCAAGCCGCACCCCGCGCACTATGCCGACGCGATCCGCCAGGCCGGCTGCGCGCCGCACGAGATCCTGCACGTCGGCGACCACCCGGTGCGCGACATCGCCGGCGGCCGGGCCTGCGGACTGCGCGTGTGCCTGCGGCGCACCGAGCGCATCTATCCCGAGGCGCAGCTCGATGCCTGCGCCCCCGACGCCGAGATCCTGCACTTGTCGGAAATCGCCGAGATCGCCGCGCGCCTCTAGCGACTGGCGATGGTCGGCGTCGGCAGCGCGCTATCCTGCGCGGCATGCCGCCGTGGGGCTACGCGGTCGTCGCCGTCCTCATCGTCGCGCTCAGCACCTATGTGTTCTGGCCGAGCAGGCAGAGCCAGGTCGCGGTGTTCCCAGCCGAGATCGAGCCGCCCTTCCTGGTCAGCGGCGCGCTCGGCGAACAGGAGGTCGACGCCCAGCGCATCCGCGTCGCGGGCCTCGAGCGCGCGCGCGATGACCTGGCGGTCAGGCGCTTTGTCGGCACGGCGAAGAGCCTGACGGTGCCGGACGACCGCATCGTCGACGACATCGATGCCGCGCAGGCCAAGGCCTGGGGCATCGATGGCACGCGGCGCTTCGTCATGGGCGACGAGGAACGGCAGTGGGGCGAGGCCGGGGGCGCGGCCGCGGTCTGGGACCCGAAGCGGCGGCGCGCCTTCTTGGTGACGCCGAACGAAGCACGGCGGCTGACGGCCGCCGCCGAGCGCCTCGATCAGAAGCCGCTGCTCGGCTGGGAGACGCTGGAGAAGCTCGACCGCCTGACGATCGACGGCGTCGCGATCCTGCGCCAGGATGACGGGTGGCGCTTCGCGCAAGGGCAGCGGCCGCCCTGCTCGGGGCGCGTCATGCAGCTGCTCTACGCCGTGCATCGCGTGGAGCTGGCGAGCCGCGAGGGCGCGCCCGCCGAGGCCCAGCTGCGTCACGAGCTGCGCCTGGCGCTGGCGGAGCGCGAATATCGCCTGCGCCTGTGGGCGCAGGACGCGCGCTGGTGGCTGCAGCTGGACGAGCATCCGGCGCAGCCGAGCGGCGAAGATTGGTCGGCCTTGCTCGCCGCCTTCGCCAGCGATCGGCTATGGGATCCGGCGAGCTCGTCGGTGCCCGACCACATCGACATCCGCCAGGGCGAACGCACGCTGTTCAGCCTCGCCCGCCGCGGCGCCTATGGCGACGATGGGCAGAAGCCCTGGCGCGTGCGCTGGAGCGGCGGCGATGAACTGGCGGTGCGGGATGCCGGCGAGCGGCTGCACGAGGCGGTGCGCGCGCTGACGGTCGTCGATCCCGAACCGTCGCCGACGCCCCCCGCTGAGCCGGAGGCGATCGTCATCAGCGGCACGCTGACCTATCACGGCGAGGTGCTGCGCCTGGTGCTTGCAGGCGAACGCGCCTGGGCCGCCGGCTGGGCCGGAAGGGTGCGCGAGCTGCCGGCGGCCCTGCAGCACCTGCAGGCCGAAACCTTCTTGAATCCGGCGGTGCTGCCGGTGGCGAGCGAGCGCCTCGTGAAGCTGCAGCGCCGCTGGCCGGAGGCGAGCCGCGATGAGACCTATGTCCGTCCCCCCGGCGGCAGCTGGACGCGCAGCTATCCGCCCTCGGCCCAGGCCGCGGACCCGCAGGCGGTGTCGCGGCTGGCGCGCGCGCTGACGCGGCTGAACGGCCTGGCGGTGCGCGCGGCGACGGCCAGCGATCGCGCCCTGCCCGCGACTGTCGAGATCGCCGTGCGCGTGGCGCCGCGCAGCGTGCAGCAGACGACGGTCGACGACGACCTCGACCTCGCCGACACCTTCCCGCAGGACCTGGCGTGGCGCCTGGCGCAGGCCGGCGATGCCTGGGTGCTCATCGATCAGATCGGCGGCCTGTGCTTCACCGTCGGCGAGGACGACGCCGCAGCGCTGCTTGCCGAGGTGACGAGCCGGAACCTCTTCGCCGTCCCGCCGACGCTGATCAGCGCCATCGAGTGCGCCGGCGCCCAGGCCTGGCGCCTCGAGCGCGACGGGGCGCAGTGGACCCTGCGCAGCGGCGAGCAGAGCCAGCGCGCCGACGCGATCGCCGCGCGCCGCCTGCTGCGCGCGCTGACCGCTCTGCAGGCCCTCGGTCCTGCCGATGCCCAGCCCAGCGGCCGCGGCATCGCCCTGGCTGTCGAGCTCGTCGACGGCGAACGGCTGGTGGTCCGCGTGCATGACGAAGGCGACCGCGTCCTGGCGGCGACCGCCCACGGCACCGTGCGCCTCGCGCCCGAGAGCTGGCGCGCCCTGGTGCTCGATCCCGCCGCGCTGCGCGCCCCGTGAGCCTCAAAGAGCGCGTGCTCGCCGACCTCGCTGCCGCCGGCTGCGCCCCCCTGCACCGCTACGGCCAGCACTTCCTGATCGATCGCTGCGCGCTCGACAGCCTGTGCGCGGCCTTGCCGCTGGTCCCCGGTGCGCAGGTGGTGGAGATCGGACCGGGCACCGGGTTGCTGACCGAGCGTCTGCTGCAGCACGACGCGCACATCGTGGCAGTCGAGATCGACCGCGGGCTTGCCGCCTTCCTCGCTCGACGCTGGGCGGGGCGCAAACTGACGGTCGTCCACGGCGATGCCCTGCGGGGCGCCGAGGGCCTGCATCCCGCGATCACGGCGGTCGCTGCCGCCGGACCCTGGCTGTTCGCCAGCAACCTGCCCTACGACATCGCGATTCCAGCCATTCTCGAAGCAGCGGCCTTGCCGCGACCTCCCTCGGCGTTGGCGGCCACCGTGCAGCTGGCCTGCGCCGAGCGCCTGTGCAGTCGGCCCGGGGACGCCGCGTGGGGCGCCAGCGCCGCCATCCTGCAGGCCGCGGGCAGCCCCCGTCTGCTGCGCCGCGTCGGCCGCGCCGCTTTCCACCCGCAGCCTCGGGTGGACAGCGCGCTGATCGCCTGGGAGCCGCGACAGCCCCTGCCGCCGGGCTTCGCCGCCTGGGTGCGGCGCGTCTTCGCCTACCGCCGCAAGGTGCTGATCGGCGCCTTGCGCGATGCCGGCCACCACCCCGAGGTCGCACGCCAGGCCTGCGCTGCCGCCGGCATCGCTGCCGAGCACCGCCTCGAGCAGCTCGACAGCAGCGAGCTCCTGGCCCTGCATCGCGCGCTGCACAGAGCTCCCTGACCTAGGCGCGCTATGTGCGCTTCGCAGCGCTGACAGTCCGCTCCCGACGCACGCGGCCCTCCCCCGGTCAGCGGCCTCGAAGCTGCGTGCGCTCACCCCAGCTCGGCGAGCGCCGTGCGCGCGGTCCTCCGGCTCCGCGCCGCAGGCTCGAGCTGACGCTGCGCGCTGACGCAGG
>JANWWU010000088.1 GCA_025055595.1 Planctomycetota bacterium
TGATCGACCGGCCAGCCTTGCCGCTCGGCGAACGCCGCCAGCACCTGCCCCGCGACGCCGAGCTCCTGGTCGTCGGGCAAGGCCAGCGGCGACTGCACGACGAAGATCCGCGCCTCGGTCGCCCGCGCGAGCTCGCCAAAGACGCGGTCCTCGACCGTCTCCGCGCTGAGCCGGCCCAGGCCGCGCACCGAGCGCGCCTTGCCGAGCGCAACTAGCGGGTCCTGCGCGAGACGCGCGCTCAGGGCGGCGGCGGCCTCCTGCGGCAGCCAGGCCCAGCCGCGGAAGATCAGCGGCGCCAGGCTCTCGATGGTGTAGAGGTTGCGCTGCTCGAGGTGGACGGCATGGCAGGCGAGGACGCGCGGCAGGTCGCCGGCGCGCCACAGCTGCACGCGCTGACCGTCGGCGAGCAGGAAGCCATCGGCGCTCTTCAGCGGGGCATGCGACGGCACCTCGCGCCAGTCGTAGGGCGCGATCGCCTCGTCCTTGAAGACATACTCCCCCCGCTCGTCGGGCAGCTTGCTCATGCGGTGGGTGAGGGCGACCCGCACCGGCAGCGCGGTCGGCGGCCGCTCCGGCAGCGCGCACGGGTGCAGGGGCCAGCAGCGCGCGCGGCCCTCGAGCAGGGCCTGGTAGCAGGCGCTGGCCAGGGCGGGATCGCAGTCGTTGAGCCGGTCGAGCAGCGCGCCGATCACGGCGCTGGCCGGAATCGCCGGCCCGCTGCGCAGCAGCTGCCCGGCCTCGGGATGCTCGGGGCAGCACAGCGGGCTCTCGGCGACGAAGGTCAGCTGCAGCAGCGCTTGCGCGCCGGACAGCGGCTTGGCCGGCGCCCGCTGCGGGCGGTGGCGCGGCGGCAGGCCGCCGCCGGCGAGCGCCTGGTGCAGCTCGTGCAGCAGCTGTCCGGGGCTGCGCGTCTCGCCGTCGAGCGCGATGCGACAGGCCCCGCTGCCGCGGGTGCGGCCGCCGCCGATGGCGCTGACGGCCAGCAGGGCCAGACGCGCGGCGAGATCGAGGGCGCTCCCGGGCTCGGCGGCGATGCCGATGCTGCCGCGATAGCGGCTGCCGCAGGGCAGGGCCTCGGTGACGCGCAGCGTCTGGCCGGTGACGACGCCGAGGTCGCCGACCGCGGTGCGCGTCACGGTCCGGACCTCCACCTGCTTGTCCTCGGCGAGGGCATCGCTGACGCTGACGATGCTCGGCAGGCCGTCGTCGCCTTCCGCGCCGCCGGCGCCGAACACTTGCTCGGCGAGATCGCGCCACCCGAAGCGGGCGGCGAGGTCTGCGAGCTCGGCGCGCATCAGGCCCTTGAGGTGGCTGGCGCGGATGCAGGGCCGGCCATCGGCGGCGCGCGGCACGATGTCATCGACCAGCTCTCCGCCGACGCCGCTGCCGGGCTCGGCGTCGGACAGGAAGGTGATGGTGTAGCTCAGGCGCTGCATGCGTCGTCCTCCTCGTCCGTGATCCACGCCATGCGCTCGCGCTCCTCGAGCAGCAGCAGGGCATCGAGCACATCGGTGCGGCGCCGCGGCACCTCCTGGCCGTCGATGCGCAGGCGGTCGACCTGCCAGCGCCCGCTCGGCTGCCGGCCATCGCCTTCGGCGAGGTCGGCGACGAAGCGCTGCCAGCGCGTCGCGCGCTTGTCGAGGCGGCTGTGCCAGAGCAGGCGCTCTGGATAGGCGGCGCGCAGGGCCGGCAGCACCTGGTGGCGCAGGGTGGCGGGCACCGCGCGATAAGCTTCGGCGCGCCGTTCGAGATCCGCGAAGCGCTCAAGCGTGTAGGGACGGCAGGTCAGCTCGATCAGCGTCGGCGGGGAGCTGCTCTCGTCGAGGAAGCGGAGGTCGCGCTGGCGCCGCGCCGCCGGCGTCTCCAGGGTGCCCTCGGTCACCGCTTCCCAGTC
>JANWWU010000020.1 GCA_025055595.1 Planctomycetota bacterium
GCCGAGCTCGAGCCGCTGGCCCGCGCGATCCGCGGCGAGCGCTCGCAGGCCCTGTGGGCGGCGCTGCGCGCCGACGCCGCCGCACGCCGCGGCGAGTTCGGCGCCGCGCTGCCGCTGTGGCGGCAGGCGGTCGGCGGCAGCGAGCGGCCCGAGATCGCGGCGCGCTGGCGCGCTGGCGTGCGCCGTGCGCGCGCCGACGACCTCGCGCGCGCGCTCGCGGAAGGCGACGCCGAGGCCCTCGCCGAGCTGTCGCCCGCCTTCCCCGAGCGCGACGACCTGCAGGATCGCTGGTTCCGACTGTTGCTGACCCAGGGCCGCCTCGCCGAGCTGCGGCGCGCCGCCGAGGCCCTGCTCGCCGCCGACCCCGAGCATCCGCTGGCCGTCCTCTGCCGCGACGGCGCGATCGCCGCCCTCGACGCCCGTCGCCTCGACCTGCTGCCGCCGGTGATCGCGCGCCTGCGCGTCGCCGCACCGGAGCTCGGAGCGCGCTTCCCCGTGCTCTACAGCCTCGATGCCGCGCTCTCCGAGAGCGGCGGCGATCTCGCGGGGGCGCTCGCGGCGCTGGACCGGCTGCTCGCGCTGCGGCCCGACGACCGTGGCGCGCGGCTGCAGCGCGCGCGGCTGCGCCTGCGCGCCGACGACGCGGCAGGCTGCATCGCCGACTGCGAGGCCCTGCTGGCGCAGAACGCCGACGATGTCGATGCCTTGGCGCAGCGCGCGCTCGGCCGCGCCGCGCAGCGCGATCGCCGCGCGCTCGACGACCTCGACCGCGTCATCGCCCTGCGGCCCGGGCCGGCAGCCCTGCTGACCAGAGCGCGGGTGCGCGCGCGCTTCGGCGAGGATCCCGCGTCCGACCTCGAGGCGCTGAGCGCCGCCGTGCGCAGCCCCGGCGAAACGCTGCTGCTGATGGATGCGCTCGAGCTGACCCGCGACTCCGCGCTGCAGCGGCGCCTGCTCGAGCGCGCCAGCGCCCTCGGCAACGCCGAGGCGACCCTCCGCCTGCGCCGCCTGCGTTGACATGGCCGACTGCGCGCTGCTCGCGGATCGCCTCTACGCCGTGCACTGCCGGCCCCAGGAGTGGGACGAGTGCCGCGCCGCCGTGCAGCTGACGCTGCGCTGGCACCCGCTCGCCGAGGACGAGGGCGCGGTCGCCGAGCGGCAAGCGGTCCTCGTCGTCCTCAGCGCCCACGCCGCCTTGCCCGAGGGGCATCCGCTGCGCGCCGCGCATCCGCAGGGTCTCGAGGTGCTGCGTTGCGGCTGGGAAGCGGTGCTCGCCTGCGCCCCGCCGCGTTCGGCCGCGCAGCTGGCGCTGCCCGAGGAGATCCTCGCCGTCCTGGTGCAGCGCGCGGCGGCGCTGGTCAACGAGCTGGCGCAGCGCGCCGGCCTCGCGCCGCTGCTCGACGCCGCGACCATCCGCGCCCTGCTCGCCAGCCACGCCGGGCCCGCCTAGGGCTTGCCCGCCGCCGTCCCCTCCGCGCCCGCGGGGGCGGTCGCCTCCGGTGGCGCAGACTGCAGCGGCGTCGCCTCCCTGGCGGGCGGCACAGCGCGCGCCGGCAGCGGCTGCTGCAGGGTTTTCACCAGCGCCTGGCGATAGGGGGCGTTGCGCGCGTTCTCCGGCACCTTGGCCAGCCAGGCCTCGGCGCGGGCGCGCGCCGTCTCGAGCGCGGCGTTGAGCTCCGGGCTGGCCTTGCCGGCGCGCCGCAAACGCAGCGCGAGCTGGTGCGCCGGGGCATAGACCGGCAGGCGCTGCAGCTGACGCAGCAGCGCCTGCTCGCTCTCGGCGACCTTGCCGAGCTGCCCGAGCTCCGTCGCCAGCCCGTAGTCGAGGTCATCGAGCGGCCCCATCCACGAGCGCAGCCGCTGGAGCTCGGCGACCCGTCCCGCGTGGTCCTTGGGCGCCAGGGCGTTGAGACGGTTGACCGCGCGCTGGTGGATCATCGTCGGGCTGCCGCTCGGTCCCCCGAGCTCGCTGCCGACGGCGAGGGCGAGCAGCGCCGCGGCCAGCGGCGGGGCCCACAGCGGGACGCGGAAGCGCCAGGAAACGGACGCTGGATACCAGGCCCAGCTCCAGCCGGCGAGCACGGCGACGAGGAAGAGGCCCGGCGGCTCGCGGCCCTGCACCTCGATGAGGAAGCCGATGGCGGCGGCGGCCCAGGCCAGCAGCAGGGCGCGCGCCGCCGGCTCGCGGCGCGCGCGCCACAGCGGCGCCAGCGTCAGCCAGGCGGCCCAGCTATAGAGCAGCGCCAGCGGCAGCCCGCCCTCGAGCAGGACATTGAGCGGCTCGCTGTGCGGGTGCGAGGACCAGGAAGGCAGGGTGAGCCAGAAGCCGGTGAAGGAAGGCTGATCGGTGAAGACGCTGAGGAAGGAGCCGGCGCCGTAGCCAGTGAGCAGCGCCGGGCCTTCGAGCGCCTCGACCGCGCCGCGCCACATGTAGATGCGCTGCGCGCTGCTCCAGTCGAGGCGCGCGGGATTGACGCCGCCTGCGAACACCGCGATCCAGGCGGCGAGTCCGAGCGCCAGCAGCGCGAGCAGCGCCGCCAGCTGCCAGCGCGTGCCGACGAAGCGCAGCACGGCCCAGAGCAGCGCGACCGCGGCGACGCAGAGCAGGGCCCCGCGCGAGGGATCGCCGGAGATCAGGCCGAAGCCGAGAAGCACGATGGCGAGGCCGCCGGCCAGGCAGGCGAGCAGCGGCAGCAGGGGACGCTGCGGCAGCGCCGCGAGCATCGCGATCCCCGCGACGAGCAGGGGGATCGCCGTGTAGCTGTTGAAGTTCGGGTTGCCGAAGGGCGCGTCGCGGCCGATCATCACCGTCTCGCCGAGCGAGCCGACGGTCAGCACCGCGATCAGCAGCCAGCCGGCGCCGGCGACCGTCGCCTGCGGCAGGACCTGGTCGGGCGGATGCTGGCGGCACCACCAGGCGACAGCGAGCGCCGCGGCGAGCGCCGCGCAGCGCTCGATCAAGAACTGCGTGCCGAGCAGCGGCAGCGGATTCCACAGCTGGGCGATCCCGAGCCAGCTGAGGGCGAGGATCAGCGGCAGGGCCGCCGCCGGAGTCGGCGGGGGCTGGCCGCGGCCCACCCAGAGCAGCGGCAGGACGCCGAGCGCGATGGTGAACAGCTGGATCGCCCGCCCGGGCTGCAGGCCGGGATTCACCGCGCCCGCCCACCACCAGATCCAGCAGGCGGGGATGATCAGCAGCGGCAGCAGGAGCAGCCAGCGCCGGGGATGGGCCCAGCCGGCGGCTGGCTCAGCGTTCGACGAGGAAGGAGCGTTCATCGATCGTCACCCGATCGCCCGCCCGCAACTGCCGGCCGGGCCGCGTTTCGACTGCGCCGTTGACGCGCACGGCGCCGCTGCGCACCAGCTGCTTCGCCTGGCCGCCGGTGTCGGCGACGCGCTGCAGCTTGAGGAACTGCGCCAGCGTGATCGGCGGCTCAGGTCCAGGCATCGAGCCTCCCGGCCAGCTGCCGCCAGCGCGCGCGCGGCACCTGGGCGCCGGCGACCGCCACGGCGGCGGCGCCGGCGTGCGCCGCCAGCTCCCCGCACACCGCCAGCGGCAGGCCGCGGACGAGGCCGGCGAGCAGGCCGGCCAGCCAGGCATCGCCGGCGCCGATCGTGTCGACGACCTCGGCCGGCACCGCGGGGATCGCCAAGCGTTGCCGGCCTTCCGCCAGCACCGCGCCCTGGGCCCCGCGCTTGACCGCGCACAGCCGCACCTGCGGCGCCAGCATGTCGAGCGCCGCCAGCGGCTCGCCGCCGCTCCACGCCGCCGCCTCGTCCTCGTTGAGCACCGCGATCGCGACCAGGCCGGCGGCGAGCAGCTCCTCGAGCAGAGGGCGCGCTGCGCGCACGACCTCGTGGGCCGCGAAGTCGAGGACCAGCTCGGCGCCGGCGGCGCGCGCTGCCGCCGCGATCGCGCGCGCCAGCTGCGGGTCGTAGGTCGAATAGCCCTCCATCACGACGAAGCGCGCGCCGCGCAGCTCGGCTCCCTGCACCTCCGCCGCCGAGAGGCTGGCGGCCGCGCCGAGGCAGGTGCGGAAGGTGCGCTGGCCGTCGGGCGTCACCAGCGCGAGGACCCGCCCGGTCGGCAGCCCGCGGCGCACGATCAGCCGGGCCTCGACGCCCTGCATCGCCAGCGCCGTCGCCAGGTGCTGGCCGTAGGCATCATCGCCGATGCAGCCGATGAAGGCCGCGGCGATGCCGAGAGCCGCCAGCCCGCAGACGACATTGCAGGCCGAGCCGCCGGGCGCCTGCGCCGGCTGCCCGCCGTGCGCCGCGAGCACGCGCTCGATCGTCTCCGCCGAGACCAGCTGCATGCCGCCGCGCTCGCCGCCGACCTCGGCGGCGAGGAAGGCTTCGTCCACCGAGAGGCAGAGATCGACCAAGGGGCTGCCGAAGCCGACGACCTGGGCGCTCATCGCCCCCCAGCCTTGCTCGACTCGTCGAGCTCCCGCGCGAGGTCCATCAGCAGGGCCTGCCCGCCGCCCTGCAGGCTGCGCTTGGGCGGCAGCGCCTCTTGATGGAAGGCGAAGCGCGGCGGCGGGCGGCGCGCCAGCGCGAGCAGCGCGGCGAAGCCCTCGGCTGCGCCGCTGACCGCATGCACCGGCGCCCCGCCGACCAGCCACACCGCGTGCTGGCCGCTCGCCCCGAGCAGATCGAGGCGCCCGCTCTTGCCGGTCTGGACGAAGAACTGCAGCAGCTCGAGCAGCCCGGCCTCGGTCAGCGCGCCGGTGAAGGTCGCGCCCTGGGCCGAGAGCTCGGCCAAGGACACGCCCGGCCCCATCGTCTCCATCGCGCTGATCTGCGGGGCCTGCGCCGAGAGCGAGGCCGGATCGCCGCCGGCGGGCAAGAGATGCAGCCGGAACACCTGGCCGCCGATCTGGATCTGGGCGCCATCGGCGAGCGCGGTCGGCGCGCTGAGGCGCTGGCCGTTGACGAAGGTGCCGTTGCGGCTGTTGAGGTCGCTGAGCACCCAGCCCGAGCCCTCGACCCAGCGCAGCTCGGCGTGGCGGCGCGACACCAGGGCGTCGGGCACGACGATGTCGACGCCTTCCTCGCGGCCGAAGACGTAGGCGCGGTTGGGCAGGATGCGCCGCGCTTGGCGCGAAGCCGAGACGAGGTAGTAGCTGATCGCCGACACGCTGGCTGAGGGTAGCCGGGGCCGGATGCTGTCTAGGAACAATGCCGCCTCGCGGTTGAGCTGCCGCGCCCATCAGCACATCGATCGCATGCTGCCCGAGCCGATCGCGCCCGTGCCCGGCGAGGACCTGCGCCCCGGCGAGGAGCTGCTGGCGGCGCTGGCGCGCATCGACGGCTGGGGCCCGCGCGGCTGGCAGGAGCTCCTCGGAGCCTGGCGCTTCCCGGCCGTCGATCTCGCGCTCGAGGAGCGCGAGCGCGAGCCGCTCGCCGCAGGCGGGCGCCTGCTGCTCGGCGTCGTCTGGCGCGCCCCGCGCTGGGCCAGGCCGGAGGACGCCGGCGATGCGGTGGCGATCGCCGACTGGCTGCTGCGGCAGGCGCACGCCGCTCTGCTGCCGCGCCTCGGGGTGGCGGCGAGCACGATCGACCCCGGCGACGCCGTGCGCGCGACCAACGCCGCGTTCTTCCACGGCCGCGACCTCTGCCTGCGCCTGCTGCTGCAGCCGCCGCAGTCCGGCCTCGGCATCGACAGCGAGCGCGCCGCCGCCGCCCTCGGCCAGCTGCTGCGCTGGGCGCGCCATCTCCCGCGCCAGCGCGCGGCGCTCGCCGCCCATCGCCAATCCTTGCGCGTGCAGCGCGCGCTGCGCGCGGCGCTGCCGGCGCGGGGCCTGGTCGCCTTCCTCGCCGACGGGGCGCGGCTGGCGCGCGCCGCCGACGGCGGCCCGGACCCCGGCTGCCAGCCGCTGCGGGCTCCCGAGGAGCTCGCCGTCACCATCGACCTCGGGCCGCTCGGCAGCTTCCGCGGCCTCGGCATCCGCCAGGGGATCACCGCCATCGCCGGCGCCGCCTTCCACGGCAAGAGCACCTTGCTCGCCGCGATCCTCGCCGGCACCGAGGACCGCCCGCCTGGCGACGGCCGCGAGCGCGTCGTCAGCCTCCCCGAGACCCTGCCGGTGACCGCCGACGACGGCCGGCCGATCCACTGCCAGGACCTCAGCGCCTTCTTCCCCGCCCTGCCCCAGCAGGACGCGCGCCGCGTCTGCACGGCGCGCGCCAGCGGGGCGACCAGCATGGCCGCCGCCATCCTGCAGGGCGCCGCCGCCGGCGCCCGGGTCCTGCTTCTCGACGAAGACACGGCCGCCGCCAACTTCCTCGCTCTGCCGCCGGCGATGCGCCGCCTGCTCGGCTCCGATGCCCAGGGCCTGACCCTCGCCGAGGCGCTGCCGGCGCTCAAGCAGGCGGGGCTGTCGACGATCGCGGTCGTCGGCGCCTGCACCGCCCTGCTCGCGGTCGCCGACCGCGTCATCGGCATGCACGATTTCCAGCCGCAGGACTGGACGGAGCGCGCTCGGGCCCTCGCCGGCGGCCGGCCTGGCCGCGCGGCGCCGCTCGTTGTTCCGGCGCGCTGCCTCTGCGCCGCGCCCGATGCGCTCCTCGGCCCAGGCCATGTGCTGCCGGTGGCGGTCGAGGACCCGACGCTGCCGCGCCTGCGCCAGCGGCGGCTCGACCTGCGCCGCTGCGGCTGGACGCTGACGCCGGCGCTGACCCGCGGGGCCCTGCTTGGCGCCGCTTGGTGCTGCCGGCTCGCCGGCGGCCAGTGCACGCTCGCCGAGCTCGCCGCCCGCTACCGCGAGCGGCTCGCCGCCGGCGGTCCGGCGGCCCTCGATCCCTTCCACGACGACTTCCACGCCGTCGCCCCCTGGCTGCTGGTCCACGCCGTGCTCGAGCGCTGGCCGGAGCCGCTGTGCGGGGAGCCTACACCGCCACCGGCGCCGGAATCGCCGGCCAGGGATCGTAGCCCTCGAGGATCACATCCTCGTAGCGCAGGTCCCAGGGCGCGCTGAGGCGGCGCGCCAGGCGCAGGCGCGGCAGCGGGCGCGGGCTGCGCGACAGCAGCTCGCGGACCTGCGCGAGGTGGTTGGAGTAGATGTGCGCGTCGCCGAGCGTGTGGAGGAACTCGCCGGGCTGCAGGCCGGCGCAGTCGGCCATCACGTGGATGAGCAGCGCGTAGCTGGCGATGTTGAAGGGCACACCGAGGAAGCAGTCGGCGCTGCGCTGGTAGAGCTGGCAGGAGAGGCGGCCGTCCTGCACGTAGAACTGGCACAGCGTGTGGCAGGGCGGCAGGGCGACCTCGCCGGCCTCGCGCGGGTTCCAGCCGGTGAGGATCAGGCGCCGGCTCGTCGGGTTGCGCTGCAGCTCGCCGAGCAGCCAGGCGATCTGGTCGAAGCCGTCGCGCGCATAGCTGCCGTCGGGCAGGCGGGTGGCGCCGAAGTTGCGCCACTGGTGGCCGTAGATCGGGCCGAGGTCGCCAGGCGCGCGGCCGAAGCGCGCGCACTGCTCCGCGGTCGCCCACTCGTTCCAGATCGTCACCCCGCGCTCGTTGAGCCACTGGTTGTCGGTGCGGCCCTGCAGGAACCAGGCCAGCTCCCAGACGATCGACTTGAAGTGCAGCTTCTTCGTCGTCAAGAGCGGGAAGCCGGCGGCGAGATCGAAGCGCATGTGGTGGCCGAAGATGCCGATCGTGCCGACGCCGGTGCGGTCGGCGCGCGGCCTGCCCTCGGCGAGAATGCGCGCGAGCAGCTCATGGTACTGCTGCATGCACGCCCCCCCACAGCCAGGCGGCGCCGACCGCGACGATGGCGAGGATCCAGGCCAGCCACAGCCACCACGGGATCGCGCGCGCGCGCGCGGCGCGGATCTCGCGGCTCACGGTCTCGGCGTCGCGCATGATCCGCGCGCGCAGCTCGGGGTCCTCGCGCGGCACCGCGGCCTCGCCGCTGGCGGCATCGCGATGCGCGCGCAGCACCGCGATCATCGCCTCGCTGCCGTCATCGGGCGCTCCCGTCGCCATGCGCGCAGCCTGTGCCGCGCGCGCGCCGGACAAGCCGACCGCGGCTGCCGCGGCAGAACCGGCCGCTAGGATGCAGCATGGCCTGGCTGCCGTACCTCGCCGCCGGCCTGCTGCTCGGCTGCCTGGCCTCGGCCCCCCTGCCCGGCTGGTGGGCGTGGGCGGCCGGCGCCAGCGGCACGGCGCTCGCCCTCGCCCGGCGCTGGCCGCGGGCCGCGCCGTGGTGCGCGCTGGCGGCGGCAGCAGCGATCGGCAGCGCCCTCGCCCGCCCGCCGCCCGCGCCCTTCCCTGAGAGCCGGCTGCTCGCCGTCGACGGCGTCGTCGCCAGCGTGCGCTGGCAGGGCACCACCCAGGGCTTCGTCCTCGACGACGCCCGCGGCGCAGACGGCGCAGCCTACGGCCGCCTCTTCGTCCGCGCCCCGGCCCTGCCGGCGGTGCGCGCCGGCGACGCGGTCAGCGCGCGCGGCGTGTGGTCGCGCGAGGCGCGCGGCGATCGCCTGCAGGCCGTCGAGCTCTCGGTGACGCCGCGCGAGCGCGGGCCGCGCGGCTTCGCCTGGCGCGCGCTCGAAGGTCTGAACGCGCATCACGAGCTGGCCGCCGCTCTCCTGCTCGGCCGCGGCGATCCGCCAGAGCGCGAGGATTTCCGCGTCGCCGGCCTCGCCCATGTGCTCGCGGTCTCCGGCATGCACCTCGCGATCGCCGCCGGCCTCGGCTGGTGGCTGCTGCTCAGCCTCGGCGTCGGCTGGGGCTGGCGCCTGGCCGCGCTCGGCGCCCTGGTCACCGGCTACACCTGGCTGACCCACGCCAACCCGGCGACGCTGCGCGCCTGCGCCATGGTCCTCGCGCTCGCCGCCTACGCCGCGCTCGGCCGCGAGCCGACGCGGCTGGGCGCGGTGTCGCTGGCGGCGCTGGCGCTGCTCGCTTGGGATCCCGGGATGGCGCGCGACATCGGCTTCCAGCTCTCGCTCGCCGCGGTCGCCGGCATCCTGACCCTCGGTCTGGACCTGCGGCGCCTGGCGGCGCGCGCGCTCGACCTCGAGCCCTGGCCGCTCGATCGCCCGAGCTGGCGCGTCCTGCTGTGGTGCGCGCGCAGCCTGCGCGATGGCGCCTGCGTCGGCATCGCCGCGGTGCTGGCGACGGCGCCGCTCGTCGCCTGGCACTTCGGAACCGTCGCGCCGTGGAGCTGGCTGAGCTCCCTGCTCGCTGGGATCCCGGCGACGCTCGCGCTGTGGCTCGGGCTGCCGCTGCTCCTGCTCGCCGGCTGCTGGCCAGCCGGTCCCTGGGAGGGTCTCTATCGCGCGGTCGACACCGCGCTCGCCGCCCTCGCCGAGTGCGCGTCGTGGAGCGCCGCCGTGCTGCCGCAGCAGGCCGTCGCGCCGCCCTCGCCCTGGCTGCTGCTCGCCTGGCCGCTGCTCTTCCTGCCGCTGGCCGACGCCCGCGATCTCGCGCGGCGCGCGCTCGCCGGCGCGCTGCTGCTGCTGGCCTGGTGAGCTCAGCGGCGCCGGCCGCCGTGTTCGCCACGGCCCTGGTGGCCGCCGTGGCCTCCCTGCTGCCCATGACCGCCGTGCGCGCCGTGGCTGCCACCGTGCTGGCCATGGCCGCCGTGGCCCCCCTGCTGCCCATGACCGCCATGCGCGCCGTGGTTGCCGCCGTGCTGGCCATGGCCCCCGCCCTCGCGCCGCGTGCCGTGCTTCGGCTCGGCCGGCTTCGGCTCGTGGTGCTTGTGCTCGGCGTGCCGGCCCTCGCCGGCGGTGCGCTGCTGGGCGGGCTCGCTGCGGCCGGCGCTGCGCGCCGGCGCCGGTTCGGGCGCCGGCGGCGGCAGCAGGGCCTTGCGCGAGAGGCGGAACTTGCCTGTCCGCTCGTCGACCTCGACGAGCTTGACTTCGACTTCCTGGCCGACCTGGACCAGGCCCTCGAGGGTCGGCGTCCGCTCCCAGGCCCAGTCGCTGATGTGGAGCAGTCCCTCGGTCTCCGGCAGGAACTCGACGAAGGCGCCGAACTCCTTGATCGCGGTGACGCGGGCCTTGTAGACGCGCCCGACCTCGGGCAGCGTCGTCAGGTCCTTGATCCAGGCCTTCGCCTTCTCGATCGAGGCGAGGTCCGGCGAGGCGATCGTGATCACGCCCTCCTCGTCGATGTCGATCTTGGCCTTGGTCTCGTCCTGGATGCGGCGCACGGTGTCGCCGCCCTTGCCGATGATCTTGCCGATCAGCTCGCGATCGATCTTGATCTGCACGATCTGCGGCGCGTACTTCGAGATCGTCGGGCGGGCGCGCGCGATCGCCGCGTTCATCCGCTCGAGAATGGAGAGCCGGCCCTGGCGCGCGCGCTCCAGGGCCTCGGCCATCAGCTCGGCGGTGATGCCCTCGATCTTGATGTCCATCTGCAGGGCGGTGATGCCGCGCGCGGTCCCGCAGACCTTGAAGTCCATGTCGCCGTAGTGGTCCTCGTCGCCGAGGATGTCGGTGAGGATCGCGTAGCGCTCGCCCTCCTTGACCAGACCCATCGCGATGCCGGCGACCGGCGCCGAGATCGGCACCCCGCCGGCCATCAGCGCCATCGAGCCGCTGCACACCGTCGCCATCGAGCTCGAGCCGTTGGATTCGAGGATCTCGCTGACCAGGCGGATGCAGTAGGGGAACTGCTCCTGCGGCGGCAGCACCTGCAGCAGGGCGCGGCGCGCCAGGGCCCCGTGGCCGACCTCGCGCCGCCCGGGGGCGCCGCGCTTCTCGACCTCGCCGACCGAGAAGCCGGGGAAGTTGTAGTGGAGCAGGAAGCGCTCGGTGTACTTCTCCTTGAGCCCGTCGATCAGCTGCTCGTCCTCGCCGGTGCCGAGGGTCAGCGTCATCAGCGCCTGGGTCTCGCCGCGCGTGAACAGCACGCTGCCATGGCTGCGCGGGATGACATCGAGGTCGATGACGATCGGCCGCACCTCGTCGAGGCGCCGGCCGTCGACGCGCTGGCCGTCGAGGATCAGCTGGCGGAAGACGATGTCCTTGGCGTCGTCGAAGGCGGCAGCGACGGCGGCGGCGACCGGCTCGCGTTCGCCCTCGGCCGCGGCCTGGGCGTAGCGCTCGGCGAGCTGCTGTTTCAAGGCCTTGAGCTTGGCGGCGCGCTCCTGCTTGGCGCGGGTCAACAGCGCCGCGCGGAAGTCGGCCGCGCACTCGCGCGCCAGACGTTCGATCCAGGGATTGGGCGGCGGCGCCTCGATCGCCATCTTCGGCTTGCCGGCGCGCGCGACGAGCTCGCCGATCGCCGCGCAGATCTTCTTGATCTCGCGGTGCGCGAGCATCAGCGCCTCGACCATCGCCTGCTCGGAGACCTCCTTGGCTCCGCACTCGACCATGGTGATCGCCGCCTCGGTGCCGGCGACGACGAGGTCGAGCGCGCTCGCCTCGCGCTCCTTGACCGTCGGATTCACGACGAAGCGGCCATCGATCAGGCCGATGCGGACCGCGCCGAGCGGCCCGGCGAAGGGGATGCTGCTCAGCGACAGGGCGGCGCTGACCCCGATCATCGACAGGACGTCGGGCTCGTTCTCCTGATCGTAGCTGATGACCAGCGACTGGCAGGAGGTGTCGCGGCGATAGCCGGCGGGGAACAGCGGGCGCAGCGGACGGTCGGTCAGCCGCGACACCAGGGTCTCGTGATCGCTCGGCCGCTGCTCGCGGCGGAAGAAGTTGCCGGGGATGCGCCCGGCGGCGTACATCTTCTCGCGATAGTCGACGGTCAGCGGGAAGAAGTCGAGCCCGGCGCGCGGCTCGCCGTCGCACACCGTCGACAGGACGAAGGTCTCGCCGCAGCGCACGACGCAGGACCCGTTGGCCTGCTTGGCGACATAGCCGGTCTCGATCTCGATCCGCACGGGACGGCGCTCGTCGCCGACGACGGCGACCGCCGTGTGCTTGCGCATGTTCAAGGCGGACAACGCAGATTCGCGGTCCATATACTCTCCTGAAGAGCCCTGGCCGCGACCCAGCCTGTCCGTATCGGCGTCGGACGCATCCGGCGACGGTAGGGAGAGGCCACCGGGCGCGGCGTTGCAGTTGCAAAGAGCGCGACCGGGCGCGGCGTCAGCCCTTCTGGCGGATGCCGAGCTTGTCGGTCAGCTGTCGATAGGCATCGATGTCCTGCTGGCTGATGTACTTGAGCAGGCGCGCGCGCCGCGCGACCATCAGCAGCAGGCCGCGGCGGCTGTGGTAGTCCTTCTTGTGCTTCTTGAGGTGCTCCGTGACCTGCTTGATGCGCTCGGTCAGCAAGGCGACCTGCACGGCCGGCGAGCCGGTGTTGGTCGCGCTGCCGCCGTACTCGGCAATCAAGCGCGCTTTCGTCGCAGCATCCAGTGGCATGGCGCGTTCCCTCAGCGGGTGATGAGTGCAGCCTGGGAGGCGGCCGCGCGCACGCGCTCCCACGCAGAACGTGTATTATGCGCAGCGGCCCGCGCATGCAACTCAGGGGGCCGGCGGCGCGGCTGCCGCCGCCGGCTCCGCGAGCGGCGCCAGCTTCTGCGCGTTGGGCGCCCGGATCACGCCGCGATCGGTGATCAGGGCGGTGATCAGGCGCGCCGGCGTGATGTCCCAGCCGGGACTCCACACCGCGACTTCAGCCGGCGCGATGCGGCAGCCGCGGAGGCAGCGGACGTCCTCGGGGTCGCAGGTGTCGATCGGGATGCGCCGGCCTTCGGGCACCGTCGGATCGAAGGCGGCCGCCGGCGCTGCAGCGTAGAACGGCACGCCGTGGTGCTTGGCGAGCACCGCCAGCTGATAGGCCCCGACTTGGGCAGCGATGTCGCCGTTGGCCGCGATGCGGTCGGCGGCGACGATCGCCGCCTTGATCTGGCCATCGGCCAGCAGCGCCGCGATCGCGCTGTCGCACAGCAGGACCGCCGGCACGCCGGCGCGCTGCAGCTCGCTGCAGGTCAGGCGCGCGCCCTGCAGGTGCGGGCGGGTCTCGCCGACGAAGACCCGCAGCTTGCGTCCGAGCTGGTGGGCGCGGATGACGCAGCCGAGGGCGGTGCCGATGCCGCCGGTCGCCAGGGCCCCGCTGTTGCCGATGGTGACGATGCCCTCGGAGAGCAGCGGCGCGCCGTGGTCGGCGATGCGCGCGCACTGCTCCTCGTCCTCGCGGTGGATCCGCTTGGCCTCCATCAGCAAGCGGGCGCACATCTCGAGCGCCGTCAGATGCCCGGCGTGGCGCGCGAAGCAGGCGCGCTGGCGCTCGAGGGCGCGCGCCAGGTGCGCCGGCGTCGTGCGCAGCCGCGACAGCTGCGCGATCGCCTGATCGAGATGCTTGGCGAGCGCCTGGCTGCGCGCGCCGAGCCGCGCGGCGCGCGGCACCAGGTGCAAGACGACGCCGTAGGCCCCGGCGATCGCGACAGCCGGGGCCCCGCGCACGCTCTGCTCCTCGATCGCCGCGATCACGCCCTCGAGGTCGCGCAGCGCGACATAGCGCACGACGGCGGGCAGCCGCCGCTGATCGAGGATCAGCAAACGGCCGTCTTCGAGTCCCCCATCCCAGGCCAGGCTGTGGAGCGGAGCGGGCACCGTGGTGCGCGGCATGTCGTTCTCCGGAAGAACGCTCGATCTTGGAGCGTCGGCGGCGGCGCGCAATGGGCCCGGCCGATGCCGCGACTCAGGCATGCAGGGCGCGACCGAGGGCGGCGAGCGCAGCCTCGCGCAGCGCCTCGCTGGCCGTCGGATGCGGCAGGCAGGTGCGCGCGATGTCCTCGCTCGATCCGCCATAGGCGAGGTGCGCTGCCGCGATGCCGATCAGGTCGGCGGCGCGCGGGCCGACGATCGCGACGCCGAGCAGGCGATCGCTCTCGGCCTCGGCGATCACCTTGACGAAGCCCTCGCTCTGGCCGGCAGCCCGCGCCCGGCCGTTGGCCGCGAAGGGGAAGCGGCCGACGCGCACCGCGCGGCCCTCGGCGCGGCAGCGCGCCTCGCCGCGGCCGACGCTCGCCGCCTCCGGCTCGGTGTAGACGACGCTCGGGATCAGGTCGTGGTCGACGAGCGGACGCCGACCGGCGATCCGCTCGGCGACCGCGATGCCCTCCTCCTCGGCCTTGTGCGCGAGCATCGGGCCCTCGACGACATCGCCGATCGCCCAGATCCCGGGCACGCTGGTGCGCAGCTGCTCGTCGACCCGGACACGGCCGCGCTCGGTCAGCGCCACCGGACCGATGCCATCGAGATGCGGACGGCGGCCGACGGCAACGAGCACGCGCTCGGCCTCCCACTGGCGGGGTCCCTCCGGCCCCTCGCCGCGGACGAGGACCGCCTCGCCGCGCCGCTCGCCGCCGCTGACCCGGACGCGGCAGTGGATCTGCAGGCCCTGCCGCGTCAGGGCCTGGCGCAGGGCGGCGGCGACATCGGCATCGAGGAAGGGGCAGACCTCCTCGGTCGCCTCGAGGACGGTGACGGCGCTGCCGAGGCGGGCCCACACGCTGCCGAGCTCGAGCCCGATCGCGCCGCCGCCGATGACGAGCAGGCGCGGCGGCACCTCGCGGAACGCGATCGCCTGGTCGCTGGTGACGATGCGCTCGCCGTCGCAGGGCAGCACCGGCAGCGAGATCGGCTCCGACCCCGTCGCGAGCACGATGTGCCGCGCCGCGTGCTCGCTGGCGCGCCCGTCGCTCGCCGTCACCCGCACCCGGCCGGCGGCCAGGACCTCGCCGCGCCCGGCGAGGACCGCGATGCGATGCTTGCGCATCAGGCCGTCGAGGCCGCGGGCGAGGGTCTCGACGACTTCCTGCTTGCGCCGCATCATCGCCGCCAGGTCGAGGCGCGGCTCGACGACGATGCCGTGCGCGGCGGCGTCGTGGCGCGCCGCCCAGAAGCGCTCCGAGCTGTCGAGCAGGGCCTTGGACGGGATGCAGCCGACATGCAGGCAGGTGCCGCCGAGGCTGGCCTGGGCGCCGCCGCGCTTCTCGACCAGCGCGACCGAGAGGCCGAGCTGCGCGGCGCGCAGCGCGCAGGCGTAGCCGCCCGGTCCTCCACCGATGATCAGGACATCGTACATCTGCGCCTCACAGTCCGAGCAGCAGCCGCTCGGGAGCCTCGATCAGCTCCTTGACGCGGACGAGGAAGCCGACGGCCTCCGCGCCGTCGACGATGCGATGGTCGTAGCTCAGGGCGACATACATCATCGGGCGGATCACGACCTGGCCGTTGAGCGCGATCGGCCGCTCCTTGATCGCGTGCATGCCGAGGATCCCGGACTGCGGCGGGTTGAGGATCGGCGTCGACAGCAGCGAGCCGTAGACCCCGCCGTTGCTGATCGTGAAGGTGCCGCCCTGCAGCTCTTCAAGCGCGATCTTCCCGGCGCGCGCGCGCTCGGCGAGGTCCTTGATCGCGCGCTCGATCTCGGCGAACCCGAGGCGCTCGGCGTGGCGGATCACCGGCACGACCAGGCCGCGCTCGGTGCCGACAGCGATGCCGAGGTGCACGCCGTCCGGCATCACGATGTCCTGGCCGTCGATCGCGGCGTTGAGCAGCGGATACTTGGCGAGGGCCTCGACGCAGGCGCGGGCGAAGAAGGACATGAAGCCGAGGCCGACGCCGTGCGCCTTCTCGAAGGGCTCCTTCCACTTCGTGCGCAGCGCGATCACCGCCGACATGTCGATCTCGTTGAAAGTGGTCAGGATCGCGGCGGTGCGCTGGGCCTGCACCAGGCGCTCGGCGATGCGCTGCCGCAACGGCGACATCCGGCGGCGCTGCGGCGTCCACGGCGCGCTCGCCGAGACAGCCGCTGGCGCGCGCGCTGCCGGCGCGGGGGGCGCTGCGGGCGGGGCGGGCTCCGCAGGCGGCGCCGCAGGCGGC
>JANWWU010000053.1 GCA_025055595.1 Planctomycetota bacterium
GCCGGGGTCGAGATCCGTTTGGCGGGCGAGCGCACGGTCAACGGCCCGCAGGTGCGGCTCGGCGAGATCGCCGAGATCGATGGCGCCGATCCCGCGCTGCGCGAACGCCTCAGCCGTCTGGTGGTCGGCAGCGTGCCGACCCTGCGTCCGTGGCGCCTCGAGGCGGCGGCCCTGCGCCCGGCGCTGCGTGAGTACGCCGCGGAGCTGCGCCTGGTCGGCGCGGTCACCATCCAGCGCGCGCGCCGCGCCTGGGGCGCGGAGGAGATCGCGCAGGCCGTGCGCCGCGCTCTGCCCTCGGACGCGCGCGTCACGATGCACCTCGACGACGGCGAGACGCTGCTTGCGCCCAACGACTCGCGCTTGGAGGCCGAGACGGTCGCCGATCCCTGGGGCAGCTGCCTGGTGCGGGTGCGAGCGCTCGCCGATGGCCGCGAATACGCTCGCATCGTCGTCGGCTGTCTGGTCGAACGGCCGGTGATGGTCGTCGTCGCGAGCCGCGATTTGGAGCCGGGAACGACGCTGGCGGCCGATGATCTGCGCGGCGAGCAGCGCTTCCTGACCCGCCCGCAGCCGGCGCTGCAGCCCGAGCAGCTGGTCGGCGGCGTGCTGCGTCGGCGCGTGCGCGCTGGGGAGATCCTGCTGGCGTCGTCGGTGCAGGCGGCGCCGGCTGTGCGTGCCGGCAACGCCGTGACCGCTCTCTGGCAGGGCCAGGGCTTCGTCCTCGAGATACAGGCTTTAGCGGTCGCCGACGCCCGCGTCGGCGAGCGCGTCGGCGTGCGGCGAGCCGGCGAGCGGACGGTGCTGACCGGCATCGTGCAGGCCGATGGCCGGATCTTGCTCGGACCCTGAGCGTGGTTGCTGGATCGATCCAGCGCGCAAGCTCTCGCCCATGCCGCTGCGACTGCTCAAGCTCTCGGGCGAGGTGCTCGCTGGCGGGGGCCCGGAGATCCACGATCCGGCGATCCTCGAGCGCGTCGGCCGCGAGCTGCTCGCCGGCGCGGCGCAGGGCCCGGTCGCGGTGGTCGTCGGCGGCGGCAACATCATCCGCGGCGCCGCTCATCGCGCCGCTGCCGATCCGACGCGCGGCGATCGCCAGGGGATGCTCGCCACCCTGATCAACGCCTTGGCGTTGCAGGACGCCATTGAACGCCTGGGAGGGCGGGCCGCCGTCCATGGCCCCTACGGCATTCCGAATGTCTGCACGCCCTTCGAGCGCGCGCTGGCCCTCGCGCAGCTCGCCGAGGGGGTCATCGTGATCTGCGGCGGCGGCACGGGGCATCCCTTCTTCACCACCGATACGGCGGCGGCTCTGCGCGCCGCGGAGCTCGGCGCCTCCGTCCTGCTCAAAGGCAGCAAGGTCGATGGCGTCTACACGGCCGACCCCGTGCGCGATCCCCAGGCCCGTCGCCTGCCGCGCCTGACTTACGAGGAGGCGCTCGCCGGCCGCTACGCGGTGATGGACCTCGCGGCGTTCGAGCTGTGCCGGCAGGCCGGCATCGCGATCCGCATCTTCGCGATGACGCAGCCCGGCGCGATCGCGGCGGCGCTCGGGCCCGATCCTCCCGGCACCCTCATCGCCGGTTGAACGAACCGGCGCACACAGGAGCAACCATGTTCGATCCCCTGTTTGCGGAGACCAAGAGCAAGTTCGAGAAGGCGCTCGCCGCCTTGCAGAACGCCTTCGCGCACATTCGCACGGGGCGCGCGTCCCCGGCGATGATCGAGCACATCCAGGTCGAGGCCTATGGAGCGCTGATGCCGCTCAACCAGTGCGCGGCGATCACGGTGCCCGAGCCGATGCAGCTGGCGATCAAGCCGTGGGACAAGAACCTCGTGAAGGCGATCGAGAAGGCGATCACCGCCGCCAACCTCGGCCTGACACCGAGCAACGACGGCCAGATCGTCCGCGTCCAGCTGCCGCCGCTGTCGCAGGAACGGCGCCGGCAGCTCGCGGCCCAGGCCAAGGAAGAGAGCGAGAAGGCGAAGGTGGCGATGCGCAATGTCCGGCGCGACGCGATCAAGCAGCTGGAGACCCAGGCCAAGGAACAGAAGATCAGCGAGGATGTCGTCAAGAAAGCGCGCGAGCGCCTCGATGCCTTGCTCAAGGACTACGAGCAGATGGTCGAGAAGCGCTTGAGCGAGAAGACCAAGGACATCCTCGAGGGTTGAGCGCCGCGGCGCGGCGGATCGCTGGCGCGCTGCCGAGAACCTGACAGACTGAGGACATGTCCAAGGGCGCGGTCCTCGACGAGGCGTTCATCACGGCGGCCGGTCTGAGCGAACAGCTGCTGACCCTGGCGGCGCCGATCGAGAACCGGCATCACGAGCTGCTGCAGGAGCCGATGTTCCACATCCGCAGCCAGGAGCTCGAGGAGACGGTGTATCTCGAGCGCAAGTATGTGTTCGACAATCAAGTGTCGATCCGCACTCACTATGGTCGCGGCGAGAAGGTGCTCGTGTGGCTGCAGCGCGCGCTGCGACAGCCGGCATACGACCCCCAGGCGCCGATGGTCGAACTGCTGATGGCGCGCGAGTTCTTCATGCTCGGCGACTGGCGCGAGTTCCAGCGCTTCCGGCAGTTCGTCAAGAGCCAGCGCATCCTCGATGCCCAGGCCCGCCAATGGATCACCGACAACCACATCCGCTTCCGCGAGATGGCGCAGAGCGAGCAGGGGATCGAGCGCATCCTCGATGCGCTCGGCGCGATCGCCGAGTGGCCGGACTTCGACGGCCAGGACCAGAGCGAGAGCCGCAGCACGCTGGAGGCGATCGCCAAGACCTATTCACGATCCCTCGCGCCGGTCCGCGCCAGCCCGCTGCTCGCTCCCGCCCTGCTGCGCCGTCCTCCCGATACGCGCTTCAACATCTTCCGTCTGCTGTCGTTCGTCGAGGATCCCGACAGCGGCCCAGTGAGCTTCCTCCAGTTTTTAGCCGACCTCGGACGCAGCATCGGCGACCCGCGGGTCGTCCAGGCGACGACGGGGCTGCGCTCGAGCCGCGACATCTCGCGCGCCTTCGCCGTGCTGCGCACGGCGCTGCTGGCGCGGCGGCTGGGGGAATCGTCATGAGCCGACCAGAGCCTGGCCCAGGTGCTGATGCTGCGCAGCGCGAACCAGTGCGATGGATCGGCGCATGAGCGGAACGCATGAGCAGTCTGCCGCGCAGCGCATCGCCGCGCTCGAGGGCGAGCTCGCCGCGCTGCGCCGCACCATGGTGCAGCAGCTGACGGCGACGGGGCGCCTCGTCCAGCTGCTGTTGGCCATCGATGAGCAGTTCTTCGCCGGCCGCCACCTCGCGGGGCGGCAACCCAATCCCCAGGAGGAGATGGCGATCGCGATCGAGATCGCAGGGGCGGTCGAAGCAGCGCTCGCTGCGGCCCGGGCGCCGAACGGACAGCTCGCCGAGCTGTCGACGCTGCGCAGCGAGCTTGCGGCGCGCGACCACGAGCTCGCCGAGCTGCGGCGGCAGATGGCAGCGGCGCTCGAGGAGCACGCGCAGCAGCTCGCGGCCGCGACGCAGCGCGCGGAGGCAGCGGAGCAGGCGCTCGGCCAGCGCGACGACGAGCTGCACGCGCAGCTGCGCGCGGTGCAGGCCGAGACTCGCGGGCTGTGCGCGGAGCTGCTGCGGCTGATGCAAGCGACGCCGATCGACGACGACGATGTGCAGATCACCCTGCAGGTGCTGCAAGAGGCGCTGCGCGACGACGGCGAGACGGGCGTGCTCTGCCAGGCGGCGGAGGCCGCCGCCGTCAGCTGGATCTCGGCATTGGCGCGCGCGCATCCGGCGCAGCAGGAGCTGGAGCGGCTGCGCGCCGAGCAGCGCGCGCTGCGCGAACGCACGGCGATCCTCGAGCGCGAGGTCACCCGCTTGCAGGACGAGCGCCAGTCGCTGGCGAGCGACAACGAGCGCCTGCGCATCGAGCTTGGCGAACAGCGGCGCCTGGCGCATGAGGCGCTGATGGCGCAGACCAAGGACCGCGAGGCGACCGAGGCCATCCGCGCCCAGGCGCGCAGCGAGGCCGAACGGATGGTCAGCGAGGCCCGGACCGCGGTCAGAGAAGCGCTGGCGCGTGCCGAGCGCGCGGAGGCGGAGCGCGAGCAGCTCGAGGCCCGCTGGCAGCAGGCGCTCGATCGCGCGGAGCGGCTCGAGGCGGAGCGCGAGCGCACGGCGACGGCGCTGGCCGCCCTGCGCAGCGAGCTGGAAGCGCTGCGCGCGACCGCGCAGCGCGCGCAGGAAATCGAGGGCGCCGCGCAGCGCGCGGCAGCGGATAGCGAGCGCCTGCGCCAGGAACTCACGGGCCTGCGGGCGGAGCTGGAAGCGGCGGCGGCGCGCGAGCGCGCCGCCAGCGAGCGCGCCCAACGGCTGCAAGACGAGCGCGATCGCCTCGTCGCCGAACGCGTGCGTGCGGTCGCCGAGAGCGAAGCGCTGCGCCGAGACCTCGAGCGCTTGCGCACCGAGACCGAGCGGCTGCGCGATCGCCTGCCGCAACTTGAAACCCTGCAGCGCGATGGCGAAGCGCTGCGCCAGCAGCTCGCGGCCGCCAACGCCGAGCGCGAGCGCCTGCGCCTCGAGCTGGCGGCGGCGCATGAAGAGCGGCAAGCGCTGATCCGCGCCCGCGACGATCTGGCGGCGCAGATGACGCTGCGGCTGACCGAGAAGAGCCGCGAGCTGACCGAACTCAAACAGGTGCAGGCGCGCCTGGCGGCCGAGAACGAGCGCCTCGCACGCGAGAACGAGCTCCTCGCCCGGAGCGGTGGACAGGGCGATGGCGAGCATCTGCGCGAGGCGATCGCGCAGGGGGAGCAGTGGCAGCGCGTCGCCGAGGAGCGCGCAGCGCGCATCGACGACCTCGAACGCGAGCTCGGCGAGCTGCGGCAGCGATGGCAGTCCGCGCTCACAGAGCTCGAGGCGCAACGCGCGCGCGCCCTGCGCGAATGGCAGCGCGTCCAAGATGAGCTCGCCGCGCAGCGCGCGCGCTTCCAGGAGGTCGTCGCCTTGCTCCACCAGGCGAGAGAGGCGGTCGCCCGCACCCATGCCGCGTTGCAGCGCAGCGAGGGGGGCGGCGCGGCGTGACGCGGCTCTACGCTTTGCACCGCGTGCAGCTGAGCGGCGAGAGCCAGCCGCTCTACGCTGCGCTCGCGGCGGCGATTCCGGGCCTGTCGCGGCGCATCGCACGCCGCGCGATCCTGGCCGGCTTGGTCAGCAGCGGCAGCGGAGCCGTTCGGTCCCCCGCCGAGACGCTGCCTGCGGGCACGACGGTCGTGGTCGATCTGCGCCATGGCTGGCGTCGCGCGTGGCGGCAGCTGCGAGAGGGCCCATCGCCTCCTGTCGAAGACCTGAAGATCCTGCAGCGCGATCAGGATGTCTGCATCATCGACAAGCCTGCAGGCCTGCCCTCCGTGCCGCCGCCGGGACAGCGGCGGATGCCGCACGTCGGCTCCGCGCTGCGTCGCCTGCTGGCGCGCCAGGGCGCGCCGGCGGCCTACCTCGGGCTCGTGCACCGTCTCGATCGCGACACCAGCGGCTGCATGGTGGTCGCCTGCTCGCTAGCAGCGCAGCGCCTGCTCGCCGCCCAGTTCGCCGGCGCCGCGGTCGAGCGCCGCTACCGCTGCCTGGTCGTCGGGCACCCGCCGGCTGAGCAGGGCGTCGTGCGCGGGCGACAGGGGCGGGGACGCGATGGCCGGCGCAGCCTAGTCCCGGACGATCAGCCCGGCGTGCCGGCGCAGACGCAGTGGCAGGTGCTCGCCCGCTGGACCGGCGGCTGCGAGCTGGAGCTGCGCCTGCTGACGGGACGCACGCATCAGGCGCGGGTGGCGATGGCGGATCTCGGCTGCCCGATTCTCGGCGATCGCCTCTATGGTCGCTCGGTCCCGGGATGCCGTGCCGAGCGTCTGTTCCTGCATGCCGCCACACTGGCCTTCGACCATCCGCGCCACGGCCGGCGCCTGCAGGCGACGGCGCCGCTGCCGAAGGCATGGGGCGCGGGCATCGCGGCACTCGGCGGCTAGAAGATGTGGGCTCGCCCCGATTACCGCCGCCTGCCCTGGTGGTGGTGCGCGCTCAGCGGCTTCCTGACGGTGCTGGGTTGGCTGGCCGTGTTCAGCGCGACGGCAGACCTCGATCCCGACGGCGGCTGGGGACGGGAAGCGACGCTGCAAGCGCTGTGGTGGCTGATCGGAGTGCTCGCATGGTTGTGCGCGATCCACATCGCGCCGGCATGGTGGCGCGCGGTCGCTTGGCCGGCGGCGCTCGCCGGCACAGCGCTGATGCTGGCGATGCTGGCCTTGGCGGGCACGCCCCTCGTGCCGCGGATCAAGGGCCAGGCCAACTGGATCGTCATCGGCCAGCTGCGCTTCCAGCCGGTGGAGTTCGTCAAGCTCGCGACGGTGATGGCCTGCGCCGCGCTCGCCTCGGCTCCGCACTTCTCGGCGCGCTCCCTCGTGCACTGCGCCGGTCTGCTGCTCGTTGCCGGGATCCCGGCCGCGATCATCGCGCGCGAGGATCTCGGCAGCGCCCTGACCCTCGGGCCGATGGCGCTGGCCATCCTGCTCGTCGCCGGCATGCGGTGGCACTGGCTGCTCGCATTGCTCCTGGGCGTCGCGCTCAGCGTCGCTGCGGCCTATGCCCTGCTGCCGCGCGAGGGGCCCAAGGCCTATCAGTGGCGGCGCCTCGATGCCTTTCTGCGTCCCGAGCAGTACGCGCTGGCCGAAGCCTATCAGACCGAGCGCGCCAAGCATGCGATCGGCAGCGGTCAGTGGCTGGGGAAGGGCTGGATGCAGGGCGAGCAGAACCGCCTCGGCTGGGTTCCCGAGAAGCACACGGACCTGATCTTCGCGGTCATCGGCGAGGAAGGCGGCTTTCTCGTCTCCGCGCTCTGCGTCGCGCTCTTCGTCATATGGTGCTGGGCGGGCCTGGCCGCGGCCGCCCACGCCCCCAGCCGCTGGGGCACCTGCTTCATCGTCGGCTTCGTCGGCCTCGTCGGCGGCCAGGCCGCCATCAACCTCGCCGTCGCCCTCGGCCTGATGCCGGTCACCGGCGTCACCCTGCCCTTCGTCAGCTACGGCGGCTCCTCGCTCGTCGCCTGCTGGCTCGGCCTCGGCATCTGCGTATCTTTACATGCTACTCGCCAGAGCGCCGCCGGTCGATAAAGGAACGCGAAGACAGCAGGGATGGCTTGTGCTCATCGTGTCGGATCTTCCCAGGGGACTTCGATCTTGAGGTTGTCGAGGGCGCTGCCGGGGTGCGCGTGCAGCGCGATGTGCGGCGCAGAGGCTGGCAGGTCGGCGAGGTCGATGAGCGTGCGGCCGTCGCTGGCGAGGCGGAGGCGACCGGCGTCGATCTCGAGCCGCACGCGGCGGCCGAGCGCGGCGATCGTCGGCGGCAGCGCGATCTCGGCGCGCGTGTGTCCTTGGTAGCGCACGACGGCGAGGTCGCCGAAGCAGTCGATGCTCAGTTCGCCGATGATCAGGCGCAGGGCGCTGCGGGCTTCGCTGTCGAACTGCACGACGATGCCGCGATGGACGGGGATGAGGAAGTGCAGTTCGCCGGCTTCGTCGCCCTCGACGGTGAGCCGCCCTTCGACGATCGCCCAGCGTCCGGCGGCGATGCGCACTGCTCGTGGTAGCGTTGGCTGCGAGAAGTCCTCCTGGATGAGGCGGCGCCACATTCGCTGCTGATCGAACGCTTCATCGCGGCGTTCCCGTTGGAGCGAGGCCTCGGCGGCGTCGCGTTCCCGCGCGATCGCGATCACGCGGTCGCGCTCGATGCGCACGAGCAGGTAGCCGAGCACGAGACTGGCGAGCAGCGCCGCGCTGAGCAGGATCGTGGCGCCGAGCAGCAGGCGGAACATCAGCCGCCGGCGCCGTCGTTGCGTCGCGAGCACCGCGACGCGCAGGCGCTCGGCGGCATGGGTCGGATCGTCGGGCTCCAGCAGGCGCGCCGCGAGGTCGAGGTCGCCGGCCAGCCGTGCGCGCTCGGCGAACGCGAGGCGCGCCTGCGACAGGCCGCGCCGCGCGGCCTGATTGTCGGGCCACAGCTCGAGGGCGTCCTCGAAGGCGTGCAGCGCGCGCGCGAAGCCATCGTAGTCGCCGGCAGCGCGGGCGGCGGCGAGGCGCTCCTCGGCCTTCCCGGTCAACGCGATGCTGTCCTGGTGCTCGAGGAACACCCGCAGGCGCTGACTGAGGGCGCGCACCGTCGAGAAGCGCGCATCGGGGTCGGTCGCCATCGCTTGGCGCGCGATGTCGCCCAGCTCGCCGGGCGGTATGGCGGCGAGGCAGCGATTCTCGGCCGCGGCAAGCAGGGTCTCTACCGTCGCCTCGCCGCCATGCGGGGGCTGCCCGGTGAGGATCTCGTAGATGATCGCGCCGAGCAGGTAGATGTCGCTGGCTGGACCGATGCGCTGGATGTCGGCGCGCGCCATCTCCGGAGCCATGTAGGCAGGGGTGCCGGAGGCGAGCAGCGGCTGGCGGCGCGCTCGCAGATCAGCGAGGCGCACTGCCAGCCCCCAATCGAAGACGATGACTTCGCCGTAGGTGCCGAGGAAAACGTTCGCGGGCTTGAGATCGCGGTGGATGACGCCCTGGTCGTGGGCATAGGCGACCGCATCGCAGACCTTGAGCAGGATCTCGATGTGCTGCCGTTGCGTCAGCTCCGTCCAGCGTTCGGCCCAGGTCTCGCCACGCAGGCGGCGCATCGTGTAGAACGGCAGGCCGTCCTGATCGATGCCGACTTCATGGACGGGGACGATCCCGGGATGCTCGAGCGATCCGGTCAGTGCCGCTTCGGCGAGCAGCTGGGCGGCCGTGCGCGCCGAGGCGCCGGGACGCAGGCGCTTCAAAGCCACTTCGCGGCCGAGTCCCGCCTGCACCGCCGACCACACCACCCCCATCCCGCCTTGACCGATGACCCCCTGCAGGGTGTAATCGGCCGGCTGCGGATGCGGGGGCGGGGAGAGCCAGCGTCGTGGCGCGTCGCCGGCGTGCGGCAGCGAGGCGTCGGGAACCGTCAGGGCGCGCGACAAGCGGGGACGCTGGCGCGGCGCCGGCACCGGACCTTCGCCGGCGACGGTCACAGGCGCGATCCCGAGCGAGGGCGCGGCGACGCCGCAGACGCGGCAGCGCGTCTCCTCGGGCGGCAGCTGGCTGCCGCAGCGCAGGCATCGACGATGGTCTTCCATACCTGTTGAGACGCGCTGCCGCGGCGGAGCTGACTCGGGCGCGCCTCCCCTCAGATCGGGATCACGCAGCGGAAGCGAGCCCCGCCGAGGGGGCTGTCTTCGACGGCGATGCTGCCGCCGTGCAGCTGGACGATGCTCTGCGATACCGCGAGTCCCAAGCCGGTGCCCTGCTGTTTGGTCGTGTGGAAGGGGCTGAAGATCCGTTCGCGATCGGCCTCAGGCACTCCGGGCCCGTCGTCGTCGACGATGAACTCCAGCCCTTCTGCACTGCGAACGACCGCAAGCACGACGCGGCCGCGTCCGCGACCGGTCTCGCCGATCGCTTCGATCGCGTTGCGCAGCAGATTGAGCAGGACCTGCTTGAGCTGCGGCCCATCGCAGGCGGGCATGGGACCGCTCCACGCGCCCTGGACGGCGATCTCGACGCCCGCGGCCTCGGCATCGGGGGCCGCGAGCGCCGCGACCGATTGCAGCAGCGCCAGGGGATCCTGGGGCCGCCGGTCCAAGCGGCGGGGGCGGGTGAACTCGAGCAGGCTGCTGACCGTGCGATCGAGGTCGCGGACGCCGGCGACGATCGCTTCCGCGTAGCGGCGCCGGCGATCGCCGGGGGGGAGATCGGCGAGCAGGAGGCTCGCGAAACCGGCGATGCCGTTGAGCGGGTTGCGGATCTCGTGTGCGACCCCTGCCGCCATCTCGCCGAGCCGCTGCAGACGATCGACGCGCGCCGCCTGCTCGGCGAGCCGGCGCAGCTCGGTGACATCCTCGAACACTTCGACGGCTCCGCTGACCCCGCCCTGCTGGTCCCGCAGCGCGTTGGCTCGCGCCGCCAGGATCAGCCCCCCATGCATCCGTTCCCCGCGCAGCGGTCCGGGCTCGCCGGCGACGATGCGCAACGCCGGGCTCTCGGGAGCCAGAACGCGCCAGTCCGCTCCCGGTCTCAGGCCAGCGATGATGGCGCACGCTGCCGGATTGGCCATCAGGACGCGGGCCTCGCGGTCGATCGCCACCACTCCGGCAGCGACCCCATCCATGACCGCGGCGAGACGGGCATTCGCCGCCGTCAGTTCGGCCTGCTTGGCGACCAGCGTCTGCTCGAGGCGGGTGATGTGCGCGGCGAGCGCGGCCGTCGTCTCATCGAAGACGCGCAGCGCGGTCGCGAGGTCGAGAGCCTCAGCCGCTGCAGTCGATGAAGCGGGGAGGCGCTGATTCATGGCTCTCCGTATAAGCGCGGGTGCCGCGTCCGCCGACTTGGAACTCGGCGGCGGCAGCAGCGAGCAGACGCTGCCGGCTGGCGGCGAGCGCCGCCGCGGCCGCCAGCCGCGCGGCATCGACGGCGGGCAGCAACGCGCGCGCCTCGGCTGCCGCCTCCTCCGGGCAGGGTTCTGCAAGCAGCGGCTCGGCCTCCGCCAGCAGCCGTTCTACGGCATCGAGGTCGTCGCGCTCGCCAGCAGCCTGCGCTTCGGCGTAGAGCGCGAGCAGCCGGGCCGCCCCCGCCGGCGTCATGGCGTCGCTCCGCGCGGGAGATCGGCGACCATCGCGCGCACCGCCGGCAGCAGCTCGCTGGCTGGGAACTGTTCGGAGAACGCTTGAGCCGCCGCACGCGCCCGCGCAGCGTGATCGGCGGCGCTCGCAGTGTCGTCGGCCATCAGCGCCGATTCTGCGTGGAAGAAGACGGTCAGCCACGCGATGCGCGGCCGGAGATGGGCCGGTGGTTCACGCGGCAGGGCGGCGAGTTCGGCGAGCGCTTCGGCGAGGATTTGCCGCTTGGCGGTCCGGTCGTTCTCGGCCAGGGCGAGGTCGCGCAGGCATTCGACGATCGCGATGCGGCTGGCGATCTGCAACTCGATGGCCTGTCCGCGCTGCTGAGGAGGGGTTGCGCGATCGAGGAGATCTCGCTCCTGTCGATGCGTCCGCTGCAGCCACTCGTCGGCGGCCTGCTGCAGCTCGACAAGGGCGCGATCCCGTTCGCGGCGCGGCGCCGCCAGCTCGGCGAGGGCGACGACGGCGACCGCTGGACGCACGCCGGGCGTCGTGCGCAGGACCGCTTGGATGCGTTCCTCTCGCTGGCGACTGGCGCGATCGAGCGCCGCGAGCAGGCGGTCCTCGCCCGCCGTCGCATCGCCCAAGGCTGGCGGCAAGGGCGCCTGGCGCGGCAAAGGCGGCTGCGGCCCCGCAACCTCGCCGCCAACGATGACGGCCACGACGATGAGGACAGCTGCCCACCTCATTCGCTGATCTCCCCGCGGAAGGCTCGGATCGCTTCTCGCAGCCGGCCGCGCGCGCGCAGGTGCTCGCCAAGCAGCTGCCCCGCGTACGCGCGATCGCGGTCGCCGAGGGTGGGATCGCGCAACAGACGGCGCAGCTCGGCCTCGCCGCGGTCGTCGTCGCCGGCCAGCAGCAGGCTGCGCGCCATGCCGAGCTGGGCGGCGTGGCGCAGCTCCTGGCTCGGCTGCTCGTCGAGCACCCGACGATAGGTGGCGGCAGCCTGCTGCGCCAGCTGGGCCTGCTCGCGACGATCGCGCTGCGCTTGCAGCCACTGGGCGCGCGCGATGTAGAACAGGACGCGCGCGCGCACCGGGCCGGGATAACGGCCCAGTCGACCGACCAGTTCGCCGAGCAGCCGGTCGAGCTGCTGGCGCAGCGGCGCGGCATCGGCGATCCGCTCGTCGCGCAGCAGGTCTTGCAGCGTCTGCACCGCATGTTCCTCGGCTTCCAGCTCGGCGTAGCAATAGGCGATGCGGATCAGCACCTGCGGCGCAATCTCGCTGGTCGGGAAGTCCTGGCGCGCCCGCAGGAAAGCGAAGAGCGCGCGCACCGGGGACGGCTCGCGCTGCCGCAGCCAGCACTCGCCGATGCGGAAGGCCGACTCGGCGTAGATGTTGGCCGGAGCCTTCGGATCGGTCTTGCCGTCGCGCCAGCGACGGTGCAGGAGCTCGTAGCGCGCGCGCGCCTCCTCGGCGCGGCCGAGGTGGAACGCGCATTCGGCGAGCCAGAAGGCCTGCAGGTCCGGCGCATCGGCCGCGGAGCGGCCGGTGGCCGCCAGCCAGCGCTGCAGCTGCGCCTCGACTTCCCGCAGACGAGCCGCGACATCCGCCGGCATCGAGCCTTCTTCGCTGCCGATCACCTGCAGGGCGCGCGTTGCGGCGGTGTACAGAAGCTCGGCGATCAGCAGGCGGGCGGCAGCGACCTCGGCGGCGACCCGCGGATCCTCGGCGTGGTCCTGCAGCAGGCGATGGAGGTCATCGACGGCATCGTCGTAGGCCGCGACATCCTGCCGGCGATCGCCGATCTGGCGCGCCGCCTGCGCCGACAGCAACAGCACCCGTGCGGCCTCGGGATCCTTAGGCTCGGCGCGCACCAGCCAGGAGCGCAGGGCGATGCGCGCTTCGACCGGGGATCCGAGGGAAAGCAGGGCTTCGCCGGCGCCGCGAGCGGCGCGCTGCACCCAGGGCTGCACCGCCGCATCCGGCGAGGCACCGTAGGTATCGATCAGCGACATGTAGAGGCGCAGGGCCTCGGCGGGCCGTCGCTGTCCAGCCTCCTGCTGGGCGAGCAGCCAGAGCGCTTCGGCTGCGAGCGGTCCGCGCGGCCCGTCCTGCAGGCGCTCGAAGGCGCGGCGCGCCCGTCGCTCGCGCTCGCTCGCGCTGGGCATCCCGCGATCGATGATCAATCGACGCGTGCTGCCGCCGCCTTCTTCGCGCCAGGTCAGCCCGAGCTGACCGAGCAAGCGATCGAGCGCCTCATGGTAGGGCAGCGCGGCGACGCGCAGGTGGACCGCGCGCGACAGCTGGGCCGGGCGCTCCTCGTCGAGCGTCATGCCGAGGAGGGCAGCGAGCTCGCGCACCGCCTCGTCGGCGCTGACCGGACCGAGATCGGCGTCGACCAGCGCCCCGCCGACAGGGGTCTTGGTCACCCGCAGGCGCTCTCCATAGCGAGGGCTTGCCAGCGGCGGCCCGAGTTCGGCGGGACTCTCGGTCGGCGTCGGGGGAGCGGCGGTCGGCGCGGGCGCCGCGGCGATCCCGAGCTCGCTGCGGGCCCGCTCGAGCGCGCGGCGCAGCGCTTGGATCTCATCGCTGAAGCGCGGCATGACTTGGGCGCGCTGGGCATCCGCGGCGAGCGGACTCGTCAGCTGCAGGACGCGCGGTTCGGGGGGCAGGCCCGGCATCGGCGGCGGCGCTGTCTCGCCGGCCACGAGCGCGCTCAGCAGCAGAGAGGCGATGAACGCCCTCATGAGCGCTGCCCTCCGCTGGCGGCGACGGTCTGACCCGAGAGCAGCCGCCCCAGCAGCACATAGGCCTCGGCGATGACCTGGCGCCGACGGGTGGCGTCGGGGATCGGTCGCCCCTGGGCGTCGCGATCGGCCAGCCAGCGCGCTTCCTCCGCCAGGATGGCGTATATCTGCCGCAGAGCATTCGCTTCATCGCCGAGGCGCATCAGGCAGTCGACGAACTCGAGACGCGGCAGCGGATCGTCGCTGCCGGCTTCCAAGGCCAGCGCATACTCCTCGCTCGCCCGGCGCCACGCCTGGCGGTCGCGGAAGTAGCGCGCCAGAACCAGCGCCGTGTCGGCCGCCCGCTCCGGATAGCGGATGCGCAGATCCTCGAGCCAGCGCACAGCGCGCGCGCGCTCCGCTTCGTCGGCGGACTGCAGCTGAGCGATCGCCAGACGCACGCGGTCGGCGTAGCCGTCGAGCGTCGGTCGCTCCACTTCGCGCGCGGCGCGCAGCTCGCGCGTCAGTCCGCTGACCGACAGCGTGAGGACGATCAGCGCCCCGGCGCACATCCCAAGCAGGAGCAAGGCGGCGATCAGCAGCCAGCGCGCGGCCCGCCATTCGACCGTCGTGATCGTTGCCACTGGCGGATGCAGCGCCTGTGGCGCCGTGCTGGTCGTCGCGGTCGGCGTCAGCACGCTGACGACATCGACGGCATCCCGCGTCGCCGCTGTCGGCGCGGCCGGCGCGGCCTCCGCTTGTAGCCGCTCGATGTCCTGCGCCTTGCCGACGATCGCCTGCGCGACTTCCGCGGCCTCGGGCGATCCGGTCGCCTGCGCCAGCTGTTTGACCAGGGCATCGATTTCCGCCTGGTTGATGTTGACTTCGCTGTCGGCGCCGGCTGGGGCCGCGGTCGCGTGCTTGGCGACGATCGCTTCCACCTCGGCGGGGCTGAGCTCCTGGGTCGTCTTCGTCGCGCGCGGTTCGACTGGGGGTGGGGCGGGTGGCACGACGCGCGTCGGACGGCCGGCCGGTGCATCGGTGGCGGCTGGAGCGGTTTTGTTGGCCGCCGCCGCGGTCGTGGCTGGGGCGGCCTTGCTGGTGGCAGCGGGGGCCGCGGCGCCGAGCTCGGCGAGCAGGCGGTCGATGTCGTCTTGGGTCAGAGGCCCTTCGGGCGCGGCAGCTGTGGGCGCTGACGAGGGCACGGCCGGCGCGGCTTTGCTTGACGAAGCGACCTGGGCGGTCTTGCTGGCGGTGGCCGCGGTCGTGGCTGGGGCGGCCTTGCTGGTGGCAGCGGGAGCCGCGGCGCCGAGCTCGGCGAGCAGGCGGTCGATGTCGTCCTGGGTCAGATGCCCTTCGGGGGCGGCGGCTGTGGGCGCTGACGAGGGCGCGGCCGGCGCGGCTTTGCTTGAGGAAGCGATCTGGGCGGTCTTGCTGGCGGTGGCCGCGGTCGTGGCTGGGGCGGCCTTGCTGGTGGCGGCGGGGGGCTCGGCGCCGAGCTCGGCGAGCAGGCGATCGATGTCGTCCTGCGCCAGCTTCCCGCCCGCGGCGGCCGCCGGGGGAGCAGCCGCGGCCGCAGCCCCCGCGCCCGGCGCAGCGGCGTCTTGTGCCGTCGACGAGGCGACAACCGCTTCTCGAGCGGGCGTCGGCGTCTGCGCGGTGACAGCAGCGGCTGGCTCGGCGGCGCCGAGCTCGGCGAGCAGGCGATCGATGTCGTCCTGCGCCAGGGGTCCTGGAGGCGGCGCGGCCGCGGCGCCTCCAGCCGCTGGCGCTGCCGCCGCCGATGCTGCGGCTGCGAGGCGGCGCGTCGTCGGATTCAGCTCGTTGAGCAGGCGATCGATGTCGTCCTGCCCCAGGCGCTGCCCGCTGTCAGGAACTGCTGGCGACGCCGTGCTGGCAGGGGGTGGGGCGCTGCCGGGCGACGGCGGGCTGACTGCCGGCGACGACGGGCTGCCTGCCGGCGACGACGCCTGGCCCTCCTCGCTGATGCCCATCTCGGCGAGGAGCCGGTCGATCTCGTCTTGTCCGAGAGGTCCGTTGGCCATCCCTCGTGCCTCGTGTGCTCAGCCTGCTCATGGCTCAGCAAGCAACTAGCGGTCCAAATCCGGAGGCGCACAGAGGTCCGCCCGCTCGTCCCTGCTGACTCCGATCTGCGAGAGGCTCGCCGGGGCCCACCGCACCTGCGCGCCGCAGGCCTGGAGGCATGCGCGCAGCCTCTCGGAGAGACCGCAGAAGACAGCGGTTTGGGCGCGCGCGGCGGCCAGCAGCCAGGAGCCGGCGCTGGTCCACGCCGTGCAATCCCAGGGGCCCTCGCCGGCTGACGGCGGCCAGAGGATCTCGTGCGCCGGATCGTAGGCGGTCATCGGTTCTGCAGGAACCGCGAGGACGCTCGCCTGGGCCGTCCATGCCAGCGCGATGCCGTGCGCCTGCAGCCATTCCCGACGGACGGCCTGCTGCGACCAATCGAGGTCGCCATCGCACCACAAGCGAATGCCGCGCTGGTCGCTGGTCGCCATCAGGCGACCCTCGCTCATGGCTTGGAGCAGTTCGCTGGCTGCCAGACGCGCCCGCATGCTCGGCAAGCCGCAACACCACGACCTGGCACCAGCCGACGGCACGTCGATCCAACCCGACGCCGCGGCGACCTGGGCGCTGCGCTGGACCGCCGCTCTGATGTCGCGGATTGCAACGGGTTTGGTGAAGAAATCTACTGCTCGACTGCGCAGCGCGCGCACCGCGTCATCGAAGGTCGCATAACCGCTGATCATGATGAAGGGGCAGCCGAAGGCTTGGGCGGCCTCCAAGCCATCACCGTCCGGCAGCTTGAGGTCGCTGATCACGCAGTCGGCAGGCCGCTCGCCCCAGGCTCGGCGGGCTTCCGCGATGCTCGCCGCGCTGCGCACCGCGTGCCCATCGCGCTGCAAGGCGAGGGCGATCGCCTTGCGGATGCTCTCCTCGTCCTCGACGATGAGCACCTCCATGGCGGTGAATACAATACATTTCGTTTCGCTTGTGCATCGATGATTGCATGCGAGGCTGCTCGCCGACAGTGCGCGCAATGGCCGCTGTACTGGGATCGGTACTCGCTTGGATCAGCGCCGAAGAAGCGCGAGCATCGCTTGCGACCTTCGATCCCGGTGCCGGACTCGTGCTGCATGTGTGCGCCAGCCAGCGCGAGGCCGAGCGTCTGCGCGAGCGCCTGCACCCCGAAGTGCTGCTGACCGATGGCCGCGCTGGTCTGGCGTGGTTGCGTCAGGTGCGCTCGCGGGATCCTCATCTCTTCACGATCGCCTGGACGGGCGAGGACGAGTGGCGCGACACGGTCGCCGCGATCAATGCCGGGGTCGTCGATGCCGTGCTCCTCGAGCGCCTACCGCAGGCGCACTGGCAGCCCTTGCTGCAGCGCGGCTGCGAGCAGGCTCTGACGCGGCGCCACACCGCCTCGCTGCTCGGCGAATTCGCCGCGCGCAATGCCGAACTGCTCGCCTTCAAGGAGCGGCTGGAGGCGATGGTCGCCGAGCGCACGGCGCATCTGCTGGAAGCCCAGGAGCGCCTGCAGGCCGCGCAGCGCCTGATCATCCAGGCCGAGACGCAGGCGACGGTCAGCTACCTGCTGCGCGGCATCGCCCATGAGTTCAACAATCCGCTGGCGGCGATCTACGGCTACGCCCAGCGCCTGCGACGCCAGCAGGCCCAGGACCCGGACGTTGTCCGGCGCCTCGATGTGATCCTGCAAGAAGTCGAGCATTGTCGACAAGTCGTCGATCAGCTGCGTCAGCTTGCGTCCCCGCTCAACGAGCCGATCGGGCGCGTCGATCCGGCGGCGATCCTCCAGCAGGCGAGCGAGCGGCTGACCTCGATCGGTCGGCGCGTGCCGCGCCTGCAGATCGCCGCCCTGCCGCAGGTCCAGGCGGCGCCGCGCGCCCTGGAGACGATCTTCGAGCACATCCTGCTCAATGCGATCGAAGCCGGGGCCGAGAGCATCGAGTGCACGGCCCAGGAGCACGATCGCCGGGTGCGCCTGTGCATCGCCAACGATGGCGAGACTCCGAGCGACGAGGTCCTGGCCAATGCCGTGCGCCCGCTGTTCACGACCAAAGCCGCCGCGGGTCATCGCGGCCTCGGCCTGACGACTGCCGCGGCCCTGCTGCGCGAGCAGGACGGAGCCATCGAACTGGTGCGCCGGACGAGCGGCCGCGGGGCCGCGGTGCTGATCGAACTGCCGAGCGCCGCTGTCGACCAGCAGCGGGAGGAGCGCGCCGCGACGGTGCCCGGCCCAACGGAAGGCGAGCCGCGGCGCAGCGTTCTGGTCGTCGAGGACGAGGTCTCCGTCGGCGAGCTGCTCTGCGATCTGCTGCGCGAGCTCGGCTGCACCCCGATGCTGGCTCCGCAGGCGGCCAGCGCGATGACCCTGCTCGCCCAGCATCGCTTCGCCGCGCTCCTGGTCGACCTGACGCTGCCCGACGGCAGCGGGATCGATGTCGTGCGCCGCGCGCTCGCCCTCGATCCCGGCCTGGCGCGGCGCATCGTGCTGACCAGCGGCGATGCGGATGCGATGCGCCGTCAGCAGCTGGCGATCGAGCACGGCTTTCCGATCCTCGGCAAGCCTTTCCGCGTGCCGGAGGTGCAACGGCTCATCCACGAGCTCGGGCTTGTCGAGTGAGCGAGCGCGCAGCCTTGTGAAGCGCATCGCCGACGAAAAATAAGCAATGAGCGGGCATCGGCTGACGACGGCGGGATCGACGACCGCTCCGCATCGTCCGCTGTCGCCGCGCTCGCGCGAGCTGCAAGGACCACTCATGAGCGAGGAACAGGTGCTGATCTTCGACACGACGCTGCGCGATGGCGAGCAGTCGCCGGGGGCGTCGATGAACCTCGAGGAGAAGCTCGAGGTCGCGCGCATGCTCGAGACGCTGGGAGTCGATGTCATCGAAGCCGGATTTCCCGTTGCCAGCCCCGACGACTTCGCGGCCGTGCAGGCGATCGCGCGCCAGACGCAGCGCGCGCGCGTCTGCGCCCTGGCGCGCAGCCTGAAGGGCGATATCGATCGCGCCGCAGCGGCCGTCGCGCCGGCCGGCGAGCGGGCGCGGCTGCATGTGTTCCTCGCCACCAGTCCGATCCACCGCCAGTATAAACTCGACAAGGCGAAGCCGGAGATCGTCCGGCAGGCTGCCGAAGCGGTGGCCTACGCGCGCACCCTGTGCGCCGATGTCGAGTTCAGCTGCGAGGACGCCAGCCGCACCGAGCCGGAGTTCCTGGCCGAGGTCGTCGAAGCGGCGATCCGCGCCGGGGCGCGGACGGTCAACATCCCGGATACCGTCGGCTACGCGTACCCGAGCGATTACGCCGAGCTGATCGCGTACCTGCGGCGCTCCGTGCCGAACATCGGCGAGGCCGTGATCTCTGTGCATTGCCACAACGACCTCGGCTTGGCGGTCGCCAACTCGCTCGCCGCGGTGCGCGCCGGCGCGCGCCAGGTCGAGTGCACGATCAACGGCATCGGCGAGCGCGCGGGCAACTGCGCGCTCGAAGAGGTGGTGATGGCGATGCGCGTGCGCCGCGACCAGTTCCCCGGCCTGTTCACGCGCGTCGATTCGACGAAGCTGTACGCCGCCAGCCGGCTCGTGCAGTCGATCACCGGCCTGCCGCTGCAGCGCAACAAGGCGATCGTCGGCGACAACGCCTTCGCGCATGAGAGCGGCATCCACCAGCACGGCGTGATGAAGCATCGCGCATGCTACGAGATCATGACGCCGCAGTCGGTCGGCTTTCCCGATACCAGCTTTGTGCTCGGCAAGCACAGCGGGCGCGCGGCGCTGGCCAAGCGCTACGAGGAGCTCGGCCTGCGGATCGCGGAAGGCGATCTCGACCGCTTGTTCGCGGCCTTCAAGGCGCTGGCCGACCGCAAGAAGGAGATCTACGACGGCGATCTCATCGCGCTGTTCGAAGAGGTGGTCCGCGGACGCACCGTCACCGCCTGGCGGCTGGAATACCTGCACACCTCGGCCGGTACCGGCGCCGTGGCCACCGCCACTGTCCGCTTGGCGCGCGGCGAGGCCGTGCACACCGATGCCGCGATCGGCGATGGCCCGGTCGATGCCGCGATCAGCGCGATCAATCGGATCACCGGCGTGCAGGGCACGGTGGAGGATTATCGCCTGCGCTCGATCACCCGCGGCGGCGATGCCCAGGGCGAAGTGTCGATCCGCGCGCGGATCAACGGCCGCCTCGTCGGCGGCAAGGGGCTGTCGACCGATATCGTGCTGGCCAGCGCGCTCGCCTGGCTCGATGCCGTCAATCGCGCGGGAGCGACGGCGGCGGCGGCCGCGGGCGGCACCCCGCCGTGACCGGGCGGCAGCAGCGCGTCGACGCTGGCCCTGCCGTTCGTTCGCTTGCTGGCGCTGCGTTCATCGGTCTTCCGAACGGGGCGGCCTGCGCTCAGCGCACCGCGTCAGCGATCAGTTCGTAGAGGCGATCGCGCAGCGGCGGCCCCCACGACCAGTCCGCGGCCTGACCGCGGCCGAGCAGGATGGCGAAGGCGAGGCGCCCTCGCGGCCCCTCGACATAGCCGGCGAGGCAGCTCGCGGTCGCCAGCGTGCCGGTCTTGACACGCCCCTGGACACCGGCGCCTGCGCGCTCGCGCAGGGTGGACTCGAACAGCCGTCCATAGCGATGGCGATCCATCGCCGCCAGCAGCCTGGTCAGGGCCTCGGCGCTGCCAGTGTTGCCGTAGCTCAGGCCGGATCCGTCAAGGATGGTGAAGCGTGCGGCTTCCTCGCCGATCAGCTCCTGGCAGGCCTCGCGCACGGCCCGCGTGCCGGCGCTCAGCGAGCCCGCGCCGTAGCGGCGCACCCCGATCAGGCGCAGGATCTGCTCGCCGTAGAAGTTCTGGCTGCGCTGGTTCATCACGGCGAGCGCCGGCAACAGCGCCGAGCGATGCTCGACCAGCAGCGGGCCGCGGCGCGCATCGACGGCGCCCAGACGCACGCTGCCGCTGAGCGCGATTCCGGCATCGCTGAGCGCTGCCGCCAGGGCATCGCCTGCCAGCAGGTCGGGATCCTCGTGGATCGCGACCGGGAACCAGGCCGTCGGCTGCGAGAAGCGACCGGCGACGCTGACCGCGTTGGCGCTCGGATGCCGCTCGACATCGAAGCGCGCATCGCCGCCGGCGGCGACGGCGCGCGTGCGGTTCTCGATGCGGATGCGCGGGCTGCGCGGGCGCACCTCGATGCGGCAGGGCGCATCGAGCTGCTCGGGGATGGCGCGGACATCGATGCAGTTGTCGTTGTAGGCGAAGGCGCTCGCCGGGGCGCTGAACCAGCGCATCAGGTTCGTGCCCTCATCGGGGTAGGTCGGCGGGCGCAGCGGACCCTGGAAGAGACGGTTGTCGATCAGCAGGTCGCCGTCGATGCGCTGGATGCCGAGGGCGCGCAGACGCTCGGCCCATCCGCGGAAACAACGCTCGGGATCGCCGTCCCAGAAATGCTCGTCGAGCGTCGGGTCGCCGCCACCGACCACCCCGATGCCCGGCACGCCGCCTTGTGCGATCGGACCCAGCGCGTGCACCCGCGTGACGAAGCTGAACTCGGGTCCGAGGACGAGCAAGGCGGCCGCGGCGACCAGCAGCTTGGTCGTCGAAGCCAGGCGCAGCGGGGCGCTGTCGCCGAGGCGCGCGCGCCAACGCTGGGAGCGGCAATCCCACACTGCGACCGCAGCGTCTCCACCGCGCGGCACCACGGCCAATGCGCTGAGCAAGCGCGCCTCGAGCTCTCCCGCCCAGAGCCCGACGCCGAGCCACCACAGCAGCAGCCATCGTCGCATGCCAATCGCATGTTGCAGAAGGAAGCACGGGGGCAACCCGGCAAGCGCCGTCTTGGCTCTGCCCTCCGCTGCCATTCATCACATCTTCATAAATCGGCGGATCGTGCGCGCCATACCACCACATCAGCAGCGGCGCCCTGCGCCCTCAGGAGAAGCTATGGCCCGATCCTGCATCTCGTCCCTCACCCTGCTGGCGGTCGTCGGCACGATCAGCGTCCACGCCGCCGTCGAGCTCGATCCGCGACTGCCGGAGTACACCAAGGTTCCCGGCATCAGCGGCAACCTGAACTCGATCGGCTCCGACACGCTGAACAATCTGATGACGCTGTGGGCGGAGGGCTTCGCCGAGTTCTATCCGAATGTCAACATCCAGATCGAAGGCAAGGGCTCGTCGACGGCGCCGCCGGCGCTGATCGAGGGCACCGCTCAGCTCGGCCCGATGAGCCGCGAGATGACGAGCAAGGAGATCGACGCCTTCGAGAAGAAGTTCGGCTACAAGCCGACCGGCATCAAGGTCGCGATCGACGCGCTCGCGGTCTTCGTGCACAAGGACAACCCCGTCAAGGGGCTGACGATGGCCCAGGTCGATGCGATCTTCTCCAAGACGCGCAAGCGCGGCCATCCCGAGGACATCACCGACTGGGGTCAGGTGCTGCCGGAGTGGCGGGGCCGCTCGATCTCGCTCTTCGGCCGCAACTCGGCCTCCGGCACTTACGGCTTCTTCAAGGAGCACGCGCTGAACCGCGGCGACTACAAGCCGACGGTGAAGGAGCAGCCGGGCTCCTCGGCGGTCGTCCAGGGCGTGGCCAGCGACCTCTATGCGATCGGCTACTCCGGCATCGGCTATGCGACCGCAGGCGTGCGCGCTCTCCCGCTGGCCGACAAGCCCGGGCAGCCCTTCGTCGAGCCGAGCTACGAGAACTGCTTGAACGGCAGCTATCCGCTGGCGCGCTTCCTGTATGTGTATGTCAACAAGAAGCCGAATGAGCCGCTGCCGCCGCTGGTCCGCGAGTTCGTGCGCTACATCGAATCGAAGCAGGGCCAGGAAGTCGTGATCAAGGACGGCTACTTCCCGCTGCGCCTGGAGATGACGACTACGTTCGCTGGCAAGTGAGCGATGACCGCTTGGCCCGTCCGGCATCGCCGGACGGGCCCTTCGGGCAAGCCGCATGAGCACCGCCGATCGCTTCCAGACCGCGCGCTCCACCTTGCTGGTGGATCGCTTCATGACGAGCTTCATCAAGATCGGCGGTATCGCGATCATCCTCGCGGTCTTCGCGATCTTCTTCTTCATCCTGATCGAGATCATCCCGCTGTTCCAGGGCGCGCGGGTGAGCCCCGTCGGGCAGCGCCAGGGGCCGGCGGGAGACGCCGTGGTGTTCGGCGTCGATGAATGGGGCCGCCTGCCCTTTCTCCTGCAGGAGGACGGCACGCTGCACTTCCTGCCGCGCGATCAGGAGCCCTTCTCGCACCGCCTCGCGCTGGCGGCCAGCGAGCGGATCACCGCTGCCGCCTACGACCAGCTGCATCAGCACATCACGGTCGGGACCTCGCAGGGCCGGGTGCTGCGCGTCGTCCTCGGCTATCAGAGCCGCTTGCTCGAGGACGGCACGACGGAGGTGCTCGCCGCGCCGCAATCCGCGGAGGCCTACGCGCTCGGCGAGGCCGGACTGCCGATCACGGCGATCGGCTTCGGCGAGTCGCACGCCGCCAAGCTGGTGACCATCTTGCAGGAGGCGGCCGATGGCCGGCAGCGCCTGTCGGCGGCGGCCTTCACGATCGCGCGCAACATGCTCGGGCAGGTCCGCATCGAGCAGCTCTGGGAGCGCGATCTGACGAGCCTGCTCACCGGCCGCATCGACCAGCTGCTGGTCGACGGCAAGGCCGAGCACATCGTCGTCGCGACCGCTGATGGCGAGGTGTCGGTGTTCGCCGCGAACGACGAGGGCGTGGAGATCTTCCAGCGCGGCTTCCGACCCTTCGCCGATCTGCCCGATCCGCGCATCGCCAGCATGCACTACTTGAACGGCGATGTGTCGCTGGTGTTCTCGTCGGTCGGCGGCGCCAACCGCATCTGGTCGCTCTTCATCGATCCGCAGCTGCAGCGTCGCCAGTACGGGCAGACCAAGGTGTTCCCGGACACGGCCGGCGCGGCGACTGTCTACGCCCGCAGCATCCGCAACAAGGCCTTCTTGCTGGCCAGCGGCAATCAGGTGTCGCTGCGCTACGCGACGACGGAGACGGTCCGCTGGCAGTCGGAGCTGCCGTTCACGGTCGCCGATGCCGTGATCGCCGGCAAGTACGACCGGCTGCTGCTGCGCGCGCCCGACGGCGTGATCCACGAGTACGCGCTGCGCGATCCGCATCCGGAAGCCGGCCTGCGCGCCTTCTTCGGCAAGGTGTGGTACGAAGGGCGCGCGCAGCCCGAATACGAGTGGCAGAGCAGCGGTGCGACCGACGACTTCGAGCCGAAGCTGTCGCTGGTCCCCCTGGTGTTCGGCTCGCTCAAGGGGACCTTCTACGCCCTGCTCTTCGCGCTGCCGATCGCCCTCCTCGGCGCGGTCTATGTCAGCGAGTTCATGCATCACCGCTTCAAGATCATCGTCAAACCGACGATCGAGATCATGGCCTCGCTACCTTCCGTGGTCCTCGGCTTCCTCGCCGCGTTGTGGCTCGCGCCGCTGGTCGAGAACCGGGTGCCCTCGGTCCTGATCTGCCTCATCGGCCTGCCGTTGGGCGCGCTCGCCTTCGGGGCCCTGTGGACGCGCCTGCCGCGGGCCTGGCGCAGCTGGCTGCGGCCCGGATACGAGTTTCTGCTCTTTGCGCCGGTGATGCTGCTGATCGCGGCCGTCTGCTGGCAGCTCGGCCCGCCGCTCGAGAGGCTGCTCTTCGGCGGCGATTTCCGCCAATGGTGGCCGCAGGCCACCGGCGCCAGCTTCGAGCAGCGCAACTCGCTGGTCGTCGGTTTCATGATGGGCTTCGCGGTGATCCCGATCATCTTCACCATCGTCGAAGATGCGCTGTCGAATGTGCCGCCGGCCTTGCGCTCGGGGTCGCTGGCGCTCGGCGCCAGCCGCTGGCAGACCGCGATGCGCATCGTCGTGCCGACGGCTTCGGCAGGCATCCTCTCGGCGATCATGATCGGCTTCGGGCGCGCCGTCGGCGAGACGATGATCGTCGTCATGGCCACCGGCAACACGCCGGTGATGGACATCAACATCTTCAACGGGATGCGCACGCTTTCCGCCAACATCGCCGTCGAACTGCCCGAGGCGCCGCACGGCGGCACGCTCTATCGCACGCTGTTCCTCGGCGCGATGCTGCTGTTTCTCCTGACCTTCGTCGTCAATACCGCCGCGGAAGTGCTGCGCCAGCACCTGCGCGAGAAGTACAAGACGGTGTAGCATGACCTTGCCGATGCCTGCATTGCGTTCCGATGGTCGGCCGCGCGGCGAGCCCCTGGTGTGGCTGACCGCGATGGGCTTGTCGGTCGGGCTGGCGATGATCGTCGCCCTGCTGGCGGTGATCGTCGTCCAGGGCGTCAGCGTGTTCTGGCCGAAGCGCGTCCACGCCATCAAGCTCCACGATGGGACGACGCTGCTTGGGGAGATCCTCAAGACGCGCGAGCGCCGCGACGGGCAGGGCGAGGAGCTGCAGGTCTTCGTCGGCAACCGCGATTCCTGGGGCAACGCCTTCCGCTGGATCGATCGCCGCGCGATCGCCGATCTCGAGCAGCCGAGCGGCGTCATCGAGGTCGAGCGCGTCGAGTACGGCGACGCGATCGGCTACCCCGTGCGTCTGCTGCTCGCCGACGGCAGCGCGCTCGACGCCGACGACCCCGCTTTCCGTCCGCGCATCGCCGAGCTGGTGCGCGAGGTCGTCGAGCGGCGCGCCGAGATCTTCCATCTCGAGCGCCGCGTCATCGGCCGCAACAGCCGCGCGATCAACGAGCAGGAGGTCCTGCTGCGCCGCGCCAAGCGCACCGGCGATGCCGCCCTGGCCGAGCGGGCGCGCGCCGAGCAGCAGCGCTTGAAGGAGGAGTACGAGCGCCTGGCCGAAGAGGCGACGCGGCTGCGCGCCCTGCAGAACGCCAATCGCCTCGTCATCCGCCTGATCGATGGCCGCGAGCGGCGCATCAGCCTGGGAACGGTGGTCGCCGTCACCTGGCCCAACGACATGAGCTTCAGCGAGCGGCTCGGCTACTTCTTCGGCAACCTGTGGACCTTCCTCTCCGACAATCCGCGCGAAGCCAACACCGAGGGCGGCATCTTCCCGGCGATCTTCGGCACCTTCGTCATGACGCTGCTGATGAGCATCGCGGTGACGCCGTTCGGCGTGCTCGCCGCGATCTACCTGCGCGAGTACGCGAAGCAGGGGCCCTTCGTCCGGGCGGTCCGCATCTCGATCAACAACCTCGCCGGCGTGCCGTCGATCGTCTTCGGCGTGTTCGGCCTCGGCTTTTTCGTGTACATCGTCGGCGGCACGATCGACGAGCTGTTCTTCACCGATCGCCTGCCGGAGCCGACCTACGGCACCGGCGGCATCCTCTGGGCTTCGTTGACCTTGGCGCTGATGACCGTCCCCGTCGTCATCGTCGCCACCGAGGAGAGCATCGCCGCGGTGCCGCGCGGGATGCGCGAGGGCTCGCTGGCGCTCGGCGCCTCCAAGTGGCAGACGATTCAGCGGATCGTCATGCCCGCCGCCGTGCCCGGGATCCTCACCGGCCTCATCCTGGCGATGGCGCGCGGCGCCGGCGAAGTGGCGCCGCTGATGCTCGTCGGCGTCGTCAAGCTGGCGCCGAGCCTGCCGATCGACGGCAACTGGAACGCGACGGACATCATTCCCTTCCTGCATCTCGAGCAGAAGTTCATGCACCTCGGCTTCCACATCTACGATCTCGGCTTCCAGAGCCCCGATTCGGACGCCGCGGTGCCGATGGTCTTCGCCACCACCCTGCTGCTGATCACCCTGGTCGTCGTCCTCAATCTGGCGGCGATCCTCATGCGCGAGCGGCTGCGCCGCAAGTACCAGACGGGAGCTTTCTGATGACCGGCATCGCGACGGCGTCTCCAGCGGCTGCCATACCGCAGACCAGCGGCGAACAGATCGCCTCGACGGGCGATCCCGCCTACATCCGCATCATCAACTTCGACTTCTTCTATGGCGCCAGCCAGGCGCTGTTTGATATCAGCATGGACATCCCGGAGCGGCAGGTGACCGCCTTCATTGGGCCGTCGGGCTGCGGCAAGTCGACGCTGCTGCGCAGCATCAACCGGATGAACGATCTGATCGATGGCGCGCACCACCGTGGCGACATCCAGGTCGGCGGCAAGTCGATCTACGATCCGCTGCTCGAGGTCACCAGCCTGCGCAAGCGCATCGGCATGGTGTTCCAGAAGTCGAATCCCTTCCCGAAGTCGATCTTCGAGAATGTCGTCTACGGTCTGCGGGTGGCCGGCGTCAGCGATCGGCGAACCCTCGAAGCGGCGTGCGAGGAGGCGCTGCGCGGCGCCGCCCTGTGGGACGAAGTCAAGGATCGCCTCGATCAGAGCGCGCTCGGCCTCTCCGGCGGGCAGCAGCAGCGCCTGTGCATCGCCCGCGCCATCGCCATCCGTCCCGAGGTGATCCTGATGGACGAGCCGTGCTCGGCCCTCGATCCGATCGCCACCGGGCGCATCGAGGAGCTGATCCTCGAGCTGAAGAAGACCTACACGGTGGTGATCGTCACGCACAACATGCAGCAGGCGGCGCGCGTCAGCGACCGCACCGCCTTCTTCTACCTCGGGCGCCTGATCGAATACGACAAGACGCTGACGATCTTCACCAATCCATCGGTCAAGCAGACCGAGGACTACATCACCGGCCGCTTCGGCTGAGGAACGCCATGAACAATCTGCGGCACTTCGAGCTCGAGCTCGCCGACCTCAAGCGCTCCGTGGTCACGATGGGCGACCTCGTCGACCGCGCCTTGGGACTCGCCATCGATGGCCTGCGCCATCCGACCGCCGACATCCGCGAGCGGGCGCGCACGCTCGAGGACGGCATCGATGCGATGGAGACCGTGATCGAGGAGCGCTGCCACATCATCATCGCCCTGCAGAGTCCGATGGTGCGCGACCTGCGCTTCGTCATCTCGACGATGTCGATCGCTGCCGATCTCGAGCAGATCGGAGACCATGCGGAGTCGGTCAGCAAGCGCGCGCACTACATCGCCTGCCATCAGCCGATCGCCAATCCTCCCGAGCTCGAAGAGCTCGGCGAGCTGTCGCGCACGATCCTGCGGCAGGCCCTCGAGTGCTTCGTCAGCGGCAACAGCGAGACGACGCGCCAGGTCTTCCGCGACGAATCTCGCTCCGATCGCCTGACCAAGGCCTGCTTCGCGTTCATCCAGGATCGCATGGCCGAAGACCCGAAGCGCATCAAGGAATACACGCATCTGTTGCGCGCGGTCGCCTCGCTCGAGCAGATCGGCGACCTGGCGATGGCGATCGCCGAAGAATCCGTCTTCATCCACAAGGCCCAATTGATTCGGCACAATCACGACCAGATCATCTCGTGAGGGCGCGAAAGGGGGTGCTATGGCGCGCATCCTCGTGATCGAAGACGAACCGGATCTGCAAGACTTGCTGCGCTACAATCTGCAGAAGGACGGCCACCTGGTGACCGTCGCCGGCACCGGCAACGATGGCCTCTACGAGCTGCGCCGCCAGCCCTTCGATCTCGTCCTCCTCGATCTCATGCTGCCCGACCGCGACGGCCTGGAGGTCTGCCGCATCATCCGCGCCGATGAAGCGCTCCAGGCCGTCCCGATCATCATGGTGACGGCCAAGGGCGAGGAGAGCGACATCGTCGTCGGGCTCGGCCTCGGCGCCGACGACTACATCACCAAGCCGTTCCGCATCAAGGAACTGCTGGCGCGGGTCCGGGTCCGCGTCTCGCGCCACCTCGATGCGATGCGCGACGCGGAGCGCAAGCGCATCCAGGTCGGGGATCTGGTGATCGACCCCGTGCGCCACCGCGTGCTGATCGAAGGGCAGGTCGTGCCGCTGACCCTCACCGAGTTCAAGCTGCTGCATTTCCTGGCGAGCCACCCCGGCATCGCCTACGGCCGCTACGACCTGCTCGATCGCATCGGCGACGGCGAGAGCGTCGTCACCGACCGGACCATCGATGTCCACATCCGCAACCTGCGCAAGAAGCTCGGGAAGTACGACAAGCTGGTCGAGACGGTGCGCGGTGTCGGCTACCGCTTCAGCGAGATGGCCTGATGCGGGGGATCGTCGCCCTGCTCCTCGGCGCCGCGGCGGCCCTCGTGCTGGCGCTGCTCGTACCAGCCGCGCGGAGCGCGGTGGCGATCCTCGCTTCCCTGGCCCTGCTCGCCGTCGCCGCCTGGCTATGGGCGTGGCGGCGGCGCGAGCGGCGGCTGATCGCCTTCGCCGACGCCTTGCTCGCGGGGCGCGCCGACGAGCGGCCGCCCTTGCTGCGGCACGAGCTGGCCGAGGGCCTCGGCGCGCGCCTCGCCGAGCTGCAGCGGCGCCTCGGCGAGCTGGCGCGGGAGGAAGCGCGGCAGCGCGCGCTGCTGGACACGGTGCTGTCGCAGCTCGACGAGGGCGTGGCGGTGCTCGATGCCCTCGACCGCATCGCGTATGCCAATACCGCCTGGCGGCATCTGACGGCCGGCGGCAGCGTTCCCGGCACCGCGCTGTACGAGCAGCTGCCGGCGGCGCCGCTTGCCAGCGCGCTGGCGGCCGGCCGCGCCGAGGGCCGGGCGGTGACCCCGATCTTCGAGCATCGCCGCCGCCACCTGCGCGCGGTCGTCGTGCGCATCGATCAGGAGCGGATCGCCGTCATCGTCCAAGACCAGACCGAGCTGCGCAGCGCCGAACGCTCGCGGCGGGAGTTCGTCGCTGCGGTCTCGCACGAGCTCAAGACGCCGTTGACCGCGATCACCGGCTTCACCGAGACGCTGCTGGAAGGCACGCTCGAGCAGGACCCCGCGCAGGCGCGCGTCTTCGTCGAGAAGATCGCCCGCCACGCCGAGCGCTTGACGACGCTGGTCCGCGATGTCCTCACGCTCAGCCGCCTCGAGCAGGGGGCTTGGGAGGTCAGGCCGGAGCCCTGCGAAGTGATGGAGCTGGTGCGGCACATCGTCGACGAGCATCAGCTGGCGGCGGCGGAGCGCCGCGTGCGCTTCTCCATCGAGGGGCCGCCGAGCATGATGGTGGTCAGCGATCGCGAGCTGTTGCACCAGCTGCTCGGCAACCTCGTCTCCAATGCGGTGCGCTACAATCGTCCGGGAGGCGCCGTGACGATCCGCGTTGGCGGCGACAGCTCGCGTCTGCGCTTCCAGGTCATCGATACCGGCATCGGCATCCCGCCCGAGCATCAAGAGCGGATCTTCGATCGCTTCTATCGCGTCGATGCCCATCGCAGCCGCGCCACCGGCGGCACCGGCCTCGGCCTGGCGATCGTCAAGGAGCTGGTCGACACGCTGCACGGCACCATCGGGCTGGCGAGCTCGCCCGCCGGCACGACCTTCACCGTCGAGCTGCCGTGCTCCGAGACGCGACACGCGCTGCGCACGGCGGCCGCGGCGAGCGATGCCGCAGCCGCGCCGGCGATCGAGGCCGCCAGCGGCTAGAAGCGGTGCCCGAAGAAGATCCCGTAGCCGAAGCCGTGCCAGCGGAAGCGGAACTCGCCGCGCATCGTCCGCGTCTCCGGGACGCCCTGCTCGACGATCTCGACATCGTTGTGGTAGATGGTCTGGGCGTAGCCGACGCGGTAGTCGACGAGGGCGCCGACATGCCAGGCCTGCGTGTAGCTCGGGTGCCACACCGCAGCGAACCGTGATCCGGCCTCCACCTGCGGACCGTTGTCGATCGCGAGCTGGGGGCGGCGCGAGGTCAGATCGACGACTTCCAGCTGCGTCCACATCATGCCGCCGTTGAGAAAACCCTGCAGCTCCCAACGCCAGGTCGGCCCCCAGTACCAGGCATAGCCCATGCCGACGCTGGCGGTCGCGGCATAGAGATCGAGGGGCCGGGTGGTCGCGCCGATGCCGTAGACCAGCAGGTATTCGCGCATCGTGAACTCGAGGCCGAGCGTCACGAACCAGCCCTGCCGCGGATCGTCGAAGTCGCCGAGCAGCCACTCGACGCCGAGGCGCGGCGGCATCGCCGGCTCGTTGATCACATCGTCGGATTCGATGCGCGCCGGCCCGGGATAGGGACGGCCGTTGACTTCCGCCTTGACTTCGATGCGGTCGATGCCAGGCGCGAAGCCGAGGTGAACGCGCCACTCGTCGAACTCGCCGGCGCCGTGGCTGCCGTAGATGTGCTCGGAGATGTCCTTGCCGGCCGCCAGCTCTTCGGCCGTATAGCGATCCGTCAGATCGGCGGTCCACCCGATCGCCGCCGACAATGAGCAGATGAAGACGGCGCGACGCATGCGACGTCGACAGCGTAAAGCGTGACCGTGCCGGCGCAGGCCGGGTGCTGTGCGCGGCCGCTCCTCTGTGGCACTCACTGTCGGCCTCGCACCGTGCGCACGGCCTGGGCGATGCGCGCGAACACCTCCGCGATCTGCGCTTCGCTCAGGCAGGAGAACGCGACGCGCAGCTGCCGCTCGCCGAGGGCGATGGTGCCGACCCCGTGCGTCTGCAAGAGCTCCTGCCGCACGGCCTCGGCAGTCGCGCCCTTGAGACGCAGGCACATGAAGTAGCCGGAGTTGAAGGGATAGACGTCCCAGCAGTCGGCATGCTCTGGGCTGCGCGCGGCCTGCATGGTCGCCGCCGCGCGCCGGCGCAGCAGCGCGATCTTCGCACCCTGCTGATCGCGGAAAGCCGGATCCTGCAGCAGGCGCAGCACGATCGATTGTCCCGGCATGCTGACATTGCTGACCGTGGCCCGGATCAGGCCGGCGGTCTTCTGCTCGAGCGCCTCGTAGACCGTCGGCGTGCCGCCGGCGCAGCCGTAGGTGATGAAACCGATGCGCAGACCCCAGACGAAAGCCTCTTTGGTCGCGCCATCGATCTTGACCGCCAGCAGGTTCGGATGGGCCTGCGCCAGCTTGCCGAACAGCGGCTCGCGCTCGCTCGCCTCGTCGAAGAACATTCCGTAGTAGGCATCGTCGCAGACGGCGATCAGCCGTGTTCCGGCGGCCGCGGCCTCGCTCAACGCGGCGACGATCGCCGCGGCTTCCGCGGGCGTCGGCGTGTAGCCGCTGGGGTTGTTGGGGAAGTTCAGCACGACCATCAGCTTGCGGCCGTGGCGCGCGGCGAGCGCGGCGCGCAGCCCGGCGAGGTCGAGACCCGAGAGCCGAGCGTCAAAGAGCGGGAAGGTGCACAGGCGCGCGCCGAGCCTGGTTTCCCACAGCAGCGCGTAGTTCTCCCACATCAGGTCGGAGGTCAGGACCTCGTCGCCGGGATCGAGGAACAGCTCGCCGACGAGCGCCAGGCCGTGCGTCAGGGCCTGCGTGACCACCGGCAGGCTGGTCGGGTGGGCGCCGAGGCTCGGCATCTCGCGGCGCTGCTTGGCGGCCCAGGCGCGACGCAGCTCGGGCCGGCCGGCGCTCGGTGCGTAATCATAGATCTCGGCCGCCGGCAGCTCGCGGAAGTAGCGCTGCACGCAGGGCAGGTGCATCGGCTCGCCGTCCTCGGTGGCGATGCCGATCGTCGCGTTGGCGAAGCGCGCGCGGCTCTTCGCTTCGGCGCCCTGGGCGAGGATGCCCTGCGCCGGGAAGTAGAGAGCGCGACCGCGCTGCGAGAGCATGGAGAGGATGATCGGGGCTTCGCTGGCGAGGCGCGCGTTCGCTGCGGCTGCCAAGGGATGCAGGTCCTGGCTCATGGATATTCCCGATGGGAGGGGGACGATGCCAGTTGTTTGCCGCCGGACAAGGGCAGGCTCCCGCCGTGCGCCGCTGTTCGCTCGCCGTCCTCGCCGCTTACGCGCTGCTGGCCGCCTGCGCCGCACCCGGTCCGCGGGTGCCGCCGTGGACCCGCGCCCAGGCGCTGGCGGCGACGGAGCCCCTCGAAGTGACCATCGTGCGCGTCTGGGACACCGTGCGCGATGCGGTGCGCGAGGGCCGCGAGCCCGGCATCAGCCACATCATCGAGGTCGAGGTCCGCTCCGGCGAGCAGGCCGGACAGCGGCTGGCGCTGCCCTACGACGAGTGGAATGTCGGGGCGCCGCCGCCGCGCGCCGGGCGCACGTTGGTGATCGCCCCCGCGGACTGGGTGCGCCGCGCCAAAGATACGCGCGGACGGCCCTTCAGCGGTTGGTGACGACGCGCTGCGTGCCGCTGGTGCGCTGCGTCAGCCAGGTGGCGACGAGATCGTCGCAGGCCTTGCGCAGGTCGGGGAAGATCGGGATGAAGCGCGAGAGGCCGACCATGTCCATCACTTTGACGATGGTCGCTGGCGGGCGCAGCAGGCGGACTGGGACGCGGCCGGCGGCGCTCGCCAGCGCAGCCAGGCCCATCGAGCTGATGTACGCGAGGTGGACGCAGTCGGCGATGATGCCGAACACCGCCCGCTGATCGAGGCCGGCAAGGGTATCGGCGAGCTCTTGCGCCGCCGCTTGCTCGATGCGGCTGGGAAAATCCAGCCGCGCGACATGGAAGGAGTTGGCGAGGACATAGGCGTAGAGCCCGGTGATCGGCTTGCTGCCAGCGCCGACGCGCACGCGCTCGATGACAGCGCGCGCGCCGACGCCGGGATGCCGCATGCGGGCGACGCTCTCGACGAGCACTTGCGACACCGCGGCGGCGCCGGTCGGCGAGGTCGCCACCGCGTCGACCTGCATGGTGAAGAGGGCCGCGGTCGGGTCGCCGACCAGCGTATACGGCAGGGTGACGGGGATGTGCTGCAGGGACATGCCGTACTGGAGCGGGCGATGGGAATCGAACCCACGTCACCGGCTTGGGAAGCCGGCGCTCTACCATTGAGCTACGCCCGCACTCGAACTCAGTATGTCATTTCTCGACAGCGGACAAGACAACGCCGACTCGCAGTGCACGGGTGCGCCGTCCGCACCCGGCGAGGTTCGCTGACGATCACTGCCTGAAGGCGATCATGCATGGTCGGAGCGACAGGATTTGAACCTGCGACCTTTGCGTCCCGAACGCAACGCTCTAGCCAAGCTGAGCTACGCTCCGAAGCCGCAGCTGCGCGAGAAAGGGCATTATTTCACCAGCACCGCGCCGTCAACGAGGAGACTCTGGCGACGGCGGCAGCGGGATCTCGCCGGGTCCGAGCGCCTGCAGCCGTTCGCGCGCGACCCATTCGACGACCAAGGGGTCGTCGCGGCGCAGACCATCGATCAGCGCCTGGGTGCGCGCGATGTCCTGCTCGCGGGCGCGCTTGCGCTCCTCGGTCTGCTGCACGGTGGCGCGCAGCTGCGCGACTTCGTGGCGCCGTTCGAGGTAGATCGATAGCAGCCAGCCGATGAGGCCGAGGGCCACGACAGCATGGACGAGCCGCCAGACGACGCCCATGGCGTGATGCGTAGCGCCTGTCCAGAGAAGGCCAGAGGCAATCTCAAGTCAGCGCAGAAGCCGCCGATGCTTATTGCTTCATCATGCAGCACGCGAGAGGAACGGACGATGCGCTGGCATGAATGGCGCTGGCGCTTGCCGCGCCGGCAGGGCCGCTGCTGCGCGCAGGCGCTGACGGCGCTCGGCTACCTGCAGCATGCGCTGTCGAGCAGATCGCGGGCCGACGTCGAACTCGCAGTCTACGCCGCCCGCGGCCGGCTGCCGCCGGCAGTGCGGGCGCTGCTGGCCGGCCTCGGGCCGCCGCGGGCGCAGGCGGTGCACGAAGAGGGAACCTGGTTCGCGGCGCTCAGCAAGCAGCAAGCGCAGGAGATCGCTCCCGGAATCTGGATCGATCCGACCGGCCGCCAGCGCTTGCCGCCGTGCGCGGTGCGGCTGCATCTGCCGCCGCTGCCAGCCTTCGGCGACGGACAGCACCCGACGACGCGCCTCCTGGCGCGCTGGCTCGCGGCCAGCGATCTTGGCGGGCAGCGCGTCCTCGATCTTGGCTGCGGTACCGGCATCCTCGGCCTGATCGCGCGCTTGCGCGGGGCGCGTCGCGTCGATTTCGCGGACGCCGATCCCCACGCTGTGCGCGCCTGTCGCCAGGCCTGCCGCCTGAACGGCTATCCTGGAGCGCGGGTCTGGCGCGGCGACCTGCTCGCCGCCGTGCCGCCGGACCGGAGCTGCGATCTGCTCGTGGCCAATCTCTACGCCGACCTCGTGTTGCGCCTGCTCGCCGATCCCCGCCTGCCCTCGTGCACCGGACGGCTATGGCTGAGCGGAATCGCGCGGCGCGCCGCCGGCGGCGTGCGCCGCGCCCTGCGTCGCGCCGGCTTCCAGATCGTCAAGGAAGAGGACGCCGATGACTGGTGGATCGGCATCGCTGCCGAGCGCCGCGCGTGAGGCTCACCGCAGGTCGGCGGCAGCTACGCGGTCGAGCGCGCCGGCCGCCGGCGGGCGAAGGCGCTCGCCAGCGCCTGCTCGGCGGCGCCCCGACGATGCCGATCCACACCGCCCTCGATATGGCGCGGCAGCCGGCGCCTCGACACTGTCGCTATGCCCGAACCCAAGCTCGTGCGCGAGGGGAACCTGCGCCTGATGTGCGTCGCCGGCCTCGGCTGGCCGCGCGAGCCGCTGCGCCTCGTCGACGAGGTGCGCCGCCTGGCCATCGCCCAGGGCGGCGAGCCCTACGG
>JANWWU010000071.1 GCA_025055595.1 Planctomycetota bacterium
AGCCCGGCGCCGAGCGGGACATTGCCGGTGATCGCCAGGTCGCAGCCGCGCAGGCGCAGGCCGGCATCGAGCAGGACCTGAGCGCAGCCCTTGACATAGTCGGCCCAGCGATGCTGGCGCTCCTGGGCGCGTGGGATCGGCGCCTGCAGGGCGAACTCGACGATGATGCCCGCTTGCTCCAGCGACAGCGCGCGCACCCGCTCGTCGGGACGACGCCGCCAGGCGATGCGGACATCGCGCTCGATCGCCATCGGCAGGCAGAAGCCGTGATTGTAGTCGGTGTGCTCGCCGATCAGGTTGACGCGGCCGGGAGCGCGCACTGCGCCGTCGGGCGGCGCATGGTAGGCGGTGCGGAAGGCTTCGATCAGGGCGACAGTGCGATCGGTGGTCATGGTCGGCCAGGGATCGGAAGGTGCTCGGTCTCGGGATCCATGATCGCCCAGCCGCTGAGGTCGCGGCCGAGGATCTGCTGGACGGTGGCGGTGAAGAGCTCGCGGATCTGGCTGGTGCTGGTCAGCTGCAGGGCGCGGCGCGCGAGGTTCTGCGCGCCGGGGATGTTCACCGAGCGGACGATCTTCTTGACGATCGGGATCTGCGGCGCCGCCATCGACAGCCGCTCGACGCCGATGCCGAGCAGGAACATCGTGTAGAAGGGATCGCCGGCCATCTCGCCGCACACCGTCAGCTCGACCTGGCAGGCGCGCGCGCTGTCGACGATGTGCTTGAGCAGCCACAGCATGCCGGGGTTGTGCGGCTTGTACCACGGCGCCACCGACGCGAGGTTGCGGTCGGCGGCGCACACATACTGCGTCAGGTCATTGGTGCCGACGCTGAAGAACTGCACTTCGCGCGCGTACTTGTCGAGCGACAGGGCGACTGCCGGCACCTCGACCATCATCCCGATCGGGATGTCGGGGTCGTAGAGCGCGCCGCGCTCGTCGAGCTCGCGCTTGGCCGTGCGGATCAGCTTCTTGGCGTAGCGGATGTCCTCGAGCGTGGTGATGAAGGGGAACATCAGCCGCAGCCGGCCGTGGGCGCTGGCGCGCAGCATCGCGCGCAGCTGGATCAGCTGGTATTCTTCGAGCTCGGAGATCAGGCGGATCGAGCGTCGGCCGAGGACATGCGCGTCGTCGCTGATGCGCATGCAGGGCAGCTTCTTGTCGGCGCCGAGATCCATCGTCCGCAGGGTCAGCGGCAGGCCGTGCATGCGCTCGATCGCGCGCCGATAGATCTGGTACTGCTCCTCCTCGTCGGGGTAGTCCGGCCCGACCATCAGGTGGAACTCGCTGCGGTAGAGGCCGACGCCGTCGATGTGGTATTGCCTGGCGAGGTCGATCTCGGCGAGCTTGTTGACATTGGCCAGCAGATGGATGCGCCGGCCGTCGGTCGTGACGCTCGGCAGCGCGGCCTCGGCGGCGAGCTCGCGCTTGTAGCTCTCCTGCTCGCGCAGCGTCTTGCGGTAGCTGTCGAGGACATCGGGGCGCGGATCGAGGAAGACGACCCCCGACGAGGCATCGACGATCACCGTGTCGCCGTCGGCGAGGTGCTCGAGCAGGCCGCTGACGCCCATCACCGAGGGCATGCCGATCGCGCGCAGCATGATCGCGGCGTGGCCGCGATCGCTGCCGAGCTCGCAGACGATCGCCTTGCAGCGGCGATGCTCGAGCGTCACCAGGTCGGAGGGCAGCAGCTCGTGGGCGCAGATGATCTCATCGTCGCTGCCGCCGGTGTCCGACGGCGGGCTGGCGCTCGGCGGCGCCGAGAGCCTGGCCAGGTTGTCGAGCAGGCGCCGGCCGACATCGCGGATGTCGGTGGCGCGCTCGCGCAGATGGTCGTCGGTGAGCTCGGAGATCGCCTTGTAGTAGCCCTCGACGACGCTGCCGACGACGACCTCGATCGGTCGCAGGTCGCGCGCCAGCACTGCGCGCACCTTGTTGATGAAGCCCTTGTCGTCGAGGATCGCGATGTGGGCATCGAAGATCATCGCCTCGACTTCGCCGATCTCCGCCGCCACCTTGACGCGGCTTTCGAGCAGCTGCTCCTTGGACAGGCGCACCGCCTCGTTGAAGCGCTCGATCTCGCGCGGCACTTCGTGGGGCTCGATGCGGCGGTCGGAGAGCAGCTGGGTGCGCCGGAACTTGATGCGCGCGACGCCGATCGCGACCCCCGGCACCACCGGGATGCCCTTGAACATCGTCTTGCGCCGGCGGTTGACGGTGCCGGAGGATTCCGGCCGCTGCTCCGCTGCCGGGGCGCGCGCCGTCGGGACCGCGTGCTCCCCACTCATCCGCACGCGCCGCCGCGCCGACACCTCGTCGCCCGGGACCTCGCGCACGGTGCGCGGCTCGCCCGTTTTCTGGTGCCACTGCTCGGTCGGGATGCGCCGCGTGTCGCGGCCGGGTTCCTTGGCCATCCACCATTACCTTGCCATGGCGATGGCACGCGCAACCGCGGCGCGCGCGCTGGCCAGCGCCTCGGCGATCCCCTGCGGCTGCTTGCCGCCGGCCTGCGCGAACTCCGGCCTGCCGCCGCCGCCGCCGCCGATGTGCGGAGCGCTGGCGGCGACGATCGCCGACGCCTGCAGGCCGCGCGCCTGCCACGGCGGCGGCACGGCGACGCAGAGGTGCGCGCGGTCCTCGTGCGCGGAGGCGAGGACGATCACCGCATCGGCGCGCTGGCTGCGCACCGCTTCGCAGAGCGCGGCCAGCGCCTTGCCGTCGAGCCCATCGCAGCGCGCGGCGATCAGCGGCACGCCGCCGCAGTCCTCGATCGCGGCGGCGACGCGCGCCGCCTGCGCGACCGCGGCCTGCGCGGCCTCCTGCTCGGCACGGCGCCGCGCCGCCTTCTGCGCCTGCAGCAGGGCCTGCACCCGCTCGCGCAGGTCGCCGCTCAGCGTCGGATGGGCGCGCGTCGCGGCGAGGCACTCGCGGGCCAGCTGGCCGACGCGCTCCGGCACCTCCTCGAGCTGGCACTTGAGCAGCTGCGCGACCTCGTGGACGATCCGGGGATCGTCGATGCTGAGCAGGCCGACGGCGCGGCCGGCGGCCTCGGCGAGCTGGCGCTCCTGCTCGGCGAGGCGCTGCGCCGCTGGGCCGGCGACCGCCTGCAGGCGCCGGATGCCGGCGGCGCTCGCGCCCTCGGCGACGATGCGGAAGCTGCCGATCTCCGCGGTGTTGGCGACATGGCAACCGCCGCAGAACTCGAGCGACACCGGCGCCTGCTCGTCGCCCATGCCGACGACCCGGACGATGGCGCCGTACTTCTCGCCGAACATCGCCTTGGCGCCGAGGCGCCGCGCCTCCTCGAGCGGCAGCTCGCGGATCTGCACCGGCAGCCGCGCTGCGATCTGCTGATTGACCCAGGCCTCGACGCGGGCGAGCTCTTCGCGGGTGAAGGCGCGCGGGTGGTTGACATCGAAGCGCAGGCAGTCGGGAGCGACCTTCGAGCCCTGCTGCTCGATGTGCGCGCCGATCAGGCGGCCGAGCGCGGCATGCAGCAGATGGGTGGCGCTGTGGTGGCAGGTCGTCGCGCGGCGCCGCTCGCCATCGACCTCGGCGAGCGCCGGCCCCGGGCGCGCGGTGCCCTGCCGCACCCGCCCGCGGTGGACGAAGAGGCTCTCGTCCTTCTGCACATCCTCGATCTCGATGACGAAGTCCTCGCCGCGGACGATCCCGGTATCGGCGACCTGGCCGCCGCTCTCGGCGTAGAAGGGGGTCTGATCGAGCGCCAGGCGCACGGCGCTGCCGGCGGGCGCGGCCTCGACGGCGCGGCCCTCGACTTCGAGCAGCAGGATGCGGCAGGGGCTGCGCAGGGTCTCGTAGCCGACGAAGCGGGTGGCGCCGAGCCGCGGCTTGGCGTCCTGCAGGGCGCTGCAGACCCAGACCTCGGCGCCCTTGCTCGTCGATACCCGCTGATGCTCGCGCCAGCAGGCGGCATAGGCTTCCTCGTCGATGCGCAGCCCTTCGGCGCCAGCCAGCTCGGCGATCACCTCCTTCGGGAAGCCATGGGTCGTCACCAGCTCGAAGGCGTCGCGACCGCTGAACACGCCGCTGCCGCGCTGCCGCTCGAGGACGCGCTGGAAGAGCTCGAGGCCGCGGTGCAGCGTGCGGCGGAAGAGCTGCTCTTCGGCCTGCAGCGTCTCCATCGCCAGCGCCTGGCGCTGGCGGATCTCGGGGTAGGCCTCGCCCATCGCCGCGACGACCGCCGGCACGATCTCGGCGAGGCGCGGCTCGCGGCAGCCGAGCTTGTCGAGATCGAGCGTCGCGCGGCGGATCAGGCGGCGGACGATGTAGCCGCGGTCGCTGTTGCCGGGCAGGGCGCCGTCGGCGATGCAGAAGGTGACTGCGCGCACGTGGTCGGCGATGCGGCGCAGCAGCGCGTTGCGTTCGGCCTGCGGCGTGGTCGCGGACAGCGGCACCTGCGGGTCGTAGGCCGCGCCGCTGACCTCGGCGACGCGGGCGATGATCGTGCGGAACAGATCGATGTCGAAGTTGTTGTAGACGCCCTGGACCACCGCGCTGAGGCGCTCGAGTCCCGAGCCGGTGTCGATGTTGCGCCGCCCGAGGGCCTCGAGGTTGGGGCTGCCGTCGGGATGCGGCTTGCGGACATTGAACTCGGGGAACACGAGGTTCCAGATCTCGACGAAGCGGCCGCTGCCGCGCGTCAGGTCGTCGCTCGGATCGTCGTTGGTCCGATGATCCCAGAAGATCTCGCTGCAGCAGCCGCCCGGGCCCTCGATGCCCTCGCGCGGGGCGTTGGCCGGCCAGAAGTTGTCGGCGTCGCCGAGGCGGAAGATCCGCCGCTCGGGCATCCCGATCTCGTCGCGCCAGATGCGGTAGGCCTCGTCGTCGATCTCGTGCACCGAGACCGAGAGGCGCTCGGGGTCGAGGCCGAGCCAGGCGGTCAGGTACTCCCACGCCCAGTGGATCGTCTCGCGCTTGAAGTAGTCGTTGAACGAGAAGTTGCCGAGCATCTCGAAGAAAGTGTGATGCCGGGCGGTGCGGCCGACATTGAGGATGTCGGTGGTGCGGATGCACTTCTGGCAGGTGGTGACGCGCGTATACGGCAGGCTGCCGCGGCCGAGGAAGGCGTCTTTGAACGGCGACATCCCGGCGACGATGAACAGGGTCGTCGGATCGTTCTCCGGCACCAGCGAGGCGCTCGGCAGGCGTACGCAGCCTTTGCCGGCGAAGAACTCGAGAAACGACCTGCGCACTTCCGCGACGGTGTAGGGGCGCTGCATCCTCGCTCCGGGAAGGCGTACTATTTTGTCGTCATCGGCGCGTGGGCAACGCGGAAGCGCAGTGGTCATCAGCGGCCCGGGACGATCCAGTCCCCGAGGCGCGCCAGCGCGCGCCGCGGGGCCGACCACAGCGCGCGCATCGTCTCGGCGACGCTGCGCGCGTGCGGCTCGATCAGCCACGGCGTCAGCGCCCAGCCGATGCCGCAGAGCCCGGCGCTGATCGCGTACCACAGCGCGTGGGCGTTGAGGCCGCCCGGGCCCTGCCAGCCGTGGGTGACATCGAGCGCCAGCCCCCAGAGGACGGGCGCGATCCCGCTGCCGGCCGCCAGCGCCAGGCTGTGCAGGGCGAAGAAATGGCTGCGTCCTTGGCCGGGGACGCTGGCCATCAGGAGGCTCTGGCCGGCGACGCCGTGGGCGGCAGCGGCGAAGCCGGCCGTGCCCTGGATCAGCGCCAGCGACCACCAGGCGAGCGGCAGCCAGCCGGCGGCGAGGGCGGACCACAGGCCGGCGTGCGCCGCCCACACGAGCATCGCGATCGCCAGCACCGGCTTGCTGCCGGTACGGTCGACGAGGGGGCCGATCAGCGGCAAGGCGGCGATCTGCGCTAGCGCCGCCCAGATCGGGATCAGCGCCAGCGCGCTGTCGCTCTGCTGATGGACATCGCGCAGCGTCGGCACCCAGAGCACGCCAAGCGCCGCCAGCGCGAGGTTGGTGAGCAGGACGAAGGCCAGCACGCGGGCGAAGGGCGGGTGGGCGAGCATCGCGCGCCACGGCACGCCGCCGGCCGGCGGTTCGGGCTCCACCGCGGCGTCGGGGATGCGCTCGAGGGCGTGCGCGGCCGCGAAGCCCATCGCCGTCGCCCAGGCGAAGATGACGGCGAAGCCGAGGTGACCGGGCAGGACGGCGAGGACCGCCGCGTAGCCGAGCCCGCACAGCACGGTCAGCGCCTGGACGACGAGCGAGGCCCAGGCGAGGTAGCGGCCGCGCACCTCGCTCGGGACCAGGGCCGTGATCCAGGGCAGCCAGGCGCAGCTGGTGAAACCGCGGATGACGGTGAAGACGAGCAGGGCGGCGAGCGTCAGGCCGACGACCCACGCAGCGCCGAGCCAGGGCGCGCCGGCCGCGATCAGGGCGATGGCGGCCACCGCGTAGGTCCGCGTGCGCCAGCCCGCGGTCATGGTGCGCCGATACCCCCAGCGCGGCAGCCAGCGCGCGCCGAGCGGCTGCAGGGCCTGGGTCAGCGGCATCAGGGCGAGGGCGACGCCGAGCACGGTCGCCGAGGCGCCCTGCGCCTTGAGCAGCAGGATGCAGGGCGCGCCGAGCACCGCCGTCCAGGAACAGGCATTGATCGCCTCGAAAAACAGTGCGCGCCGCAGCGCCGGCTGCGACCACGGACCGGGCATGCCAAGATGCTGGACGGAAGCGCCTCCTCGCCACGCGCTGGGCCAGGGCGCTCATCCCGGCTTGACAGGGCGAGCCCGCCCCCTATCGCTCCCGCACCGACCTACGAGAGGAGCCGCCATGGGACTCGAGGAAGACATCATCAAGCTGCTGAAGAGCGAAGGCTATCGCATCAACGAGACGATCCGCGACGCGCTCGACGACTTCCTCGACGTCGTCTACGAAGAGAACGAAGACATGGAAGAGGAGTTCGAGGACCTCGACGACGAGGAGGACGAGGACCTCGACGATCGTTGAGGCTCGCAGCGCGCCTTCCCTCGTAGCCTCGTAGCCGACGGAGCGTCCCATGGTCCTCGATCGTCTGCGTCGCGGGGCATTCGCCCGCGATCCGAAGAAAATCCCCGACGGGCTGTGGGAGAAATGCCCTGGCTGCCAGAAGACGGTGTTCAAGCGCCTGGTCGAGGAGCGCCTCGACACCTGCCCCGAGTGCAACTACCACTTCAAGATGGGCGCGCGCCGGCGCATCGCGACGCTGATCGACGACGGCACCTGGCAGGAGTGGGACGCCGAGATGAGCTCGGCCGACCCGCTCGGCTTCGTCGACTCCCGGCCCTATCCCGAGCGCATCGCCCAGCAGCAGGCCAAGACCGGCCTCAAGGATGCGGTGCTGACCGGCCGCGGCCGCCTCTCCGGCATCGATGTCGCGCTCGGCGTGATGGACTTCAACTTCAACGGCGGCTCGATGGGCAGCGTCGTCGGCGAGAAGATCGCCCGCCTCTTCGAGCGCGCGCGCGAGCTGCGCATCCCGGCGATCGTCGTCTCGGCCTCGGGTGGCGCGCGGATGCAGGAGGGCGTCGTCTCGCTGATGCAGATGGCGAAGACCAGCGCCGCCGCGGCCCGGCTGCGCGAGGCCCGCGTGCCGTTCATCAGCGTGCTGACCAACCCGACGATGGCCGGGGTGATGGCGAGCTTCGCCTCGCTCGGCGACATCATCGTCGCCGAGCCGAAGGCGATGATCGGCTTCACCGGCGCCCGCGTCATCCAGGAGACGATCAAGCAGGAGCTGCCCGAGGGCTTCCAGACCAGCGAGTTCCTGCTCGCGCACGGCCAGATCGACCTCATCGTCGCGCGGCAGGACCTCAAGGCCGAGCTGGCGCGGCTGCTCGCCTACTTGAAGCCGGCGCCCTCGGCGCGGGGCGCGCATGCCTGAGGTCGCCGGTCTCGTCGGCTATCTGCCGCGCAGCGAGCGGCTCGCCAGCCTCGTCGCCCCACCCTACGATGTGATCAAGGCAGGCAGCGCGCTCGAAGCCCTGCTGCGCAGCCGGCCCTGCAATCTCTGGCACGTGACCCTGGGGCCCTCGCCGCAGGCGGCGCTCGCCGAGGCGCTGGCCGTCGCCTTCCAGCCGCTGGCGGAGCCGAGCCTGCTGCTGTGCGAGCAGCGCTGGCGGGAGCGTGGACGCCCGGAGCGGCGGCTCGGGGTCCTCGCCGCGATCGGGGTCCGCGACTACCGCGCCGGCGAGGTGATCCGCCACGAGAAGACCTTCGACGACAAGGTGCGCGGGCGGATGGCGCTCACTCGCGCCACCGGCCTGACGCTCGAGCCGGTGTTCCTGCTGACGCGCGCGCCGCTGAGCGCGGCGCTGGAGCGCGTCGCCGCGGCGCGCGCCCCTGACCTCGTCTGCACCCCGGATTTCGGCGGGTTCAACGACCTGCACGGGGTCGAGCACCGGCTGTGGATCCTGCCGGCGGCGAGCGCTGCCGGGCAGGAGATCGTGCGCCTGATCGCGGCGCTGCCGCTGTACATCGCCGATGGCCACCATCGCTACCATGCGGCGCTACGCCTCGGCCAGCGGCACTGCCTGGCCTATGTCACCGAGCGCGCGCGCATCCAGGCCTACAACCGCGTCATCAGAGGCCGGCGCCCCTTCGCCGAGGTCCGCGGCGCGCTGCCGCTCAGCCCGGCGCGCTGGGAGACCCCGCCGAAGGGCCGCATCCGCATCTGGCACGCGGGGCAGGCTTGGGAGTACGGCTTTTGCGAGATCCCGCGCGATCCCGTCGGCCGCCTCGACTGCGCCTGCCTCGAACGCGAGCTCTACCCCCTGCTCGGCCTCAGCCACGACCTGATCCTCGACCACCGGTACTTCGATTACTACCCGGAGCGCGACCTCGAGCGGATGCGTGCGGTCGTCGAGCGCGGCGACTACGACATCGCCGTCGCCCTGCACCCCGTGTCGATCGCCGAGCTGATGGCGGTGGCCGATGCCGGCCTGCGCGATCCGCGGATCGTCATGCCGGAGAAGAGCACCTACTTCGCGCCGAAGATCCTCTCCGGCCTCGTGCTCTATCGCCACGCCTGGCGCTGAGAGGCCTTCGTTGGTCGGCCTCGCGGCGCACGCTCGTCGGCCTCGCTGCGTGCCGGCTGCTGCGCCGTGGTGGGCGGTGAGGGATTCGAACCCCCGACCCCTCGCGTGTGAAGCGAATGCTCTAGCCCCTGAGCTAACCGCCCGGCCCGCTGCCTTCTCAAGCAGCTAGAAGCTCCAATCCTAAGACGAGGAGCGCGCTGGCAAGGGGCAGCGCTTCACGGCTCCTGGACGCGCAGCTCCCAAGCGATCTCGTGCTGGCTGCTCACCGGCTGGGTCATCGCCTCGATCGCCAGGGTCAGCGCGAGCCGGCCGCGCAGCTGGCTCGGCAGGCCCTCGGCGAGCGCGATCTCGCCCTCGCCGCGCAGGGCGCTGATCGAGCCCTGCACCGGGGTCGGATCGCTTGCCAGGACGAAGCGCGGCGCGGCGCCGTCGGGGACGCGCAGCTGCCAGCGCTGGCCCTGCCAGGAGCGGCGCAGCGCCCCGCCGCTGAAGGGGGCGGGCAGCGGCACTTCGTCGTCTTCGGGGCGCGGCAGCGCGAGGATCTGGCTCCACAGCCGCTGCCAGGCGGCGGCGCCCCACAGCGCCTCGGCCTGGGCGGCGAGCGGCGAGGGCTCGCCGGGCATGCTCGCCGGCGCGCGGCGCTGCACCGCGGCGACGATCTCCTCCGCGCCCTCGACGCGCAGCACGCGGCCGCTGGCGCGCTCGACCTGCAGCCGCAGGGTCTGGCCGACCAGCGCGTAGAGGTGTCCGAGCAGGGGGTCGTCGGCGCCCGCGCCGCGCGCGCTGTCGAGGACGATCTCGGTCGCCGGGCCGCGGTGCAGCGCCTGGACGCGGATGAAGGAGAGCGCGAGCGTGGCGCTCGTCGCCTCGACCGCGGCGCAGCGCAGGCCGAGGTCCCAGGCGATCCGCGTCTCGTACTGCAGGCGGTCGCCGGCGCTCTCCCACTGCACGCGCTGCTCGGTGACCCAGCGGTAGAACACGACCTGCTCGGGGCGCGGGTCGTACGAGAGGGCCGGCAGCAGGCCGGCGAGCGCGAGCAGCAGGCCGGCGCGCATCAGCGGTCGCGCTCCACGACGAAGCGCGCGAGCGCGCGCAGGGGCTCGGCGCATCCGTCGCAGCGCTCGAGCGCGGCGAGGGCGCGCGCGCACCAGTCGCGGGCCGCGGTCCTGGCGCCGTCGAGGCCGAGGACCGCGACCGCGGTCAGCTTGCCGGCGGCCGCATCCTTGCCCGGGGTCTTGCCGAGCTGGGCGGCGCTCGCCGTCGCGTCGAGCACATCGTCGGCGTACTGGAAGGCGAGGCCGAGCGCCTCGCCGAAGGCGGCGAGCGCGGCGCGCCGCCCCGGCCCGGCGCCGGCGGCAAGCGCGCCGAGCTCGCAGCTTGCGGCGAGCAGCGCCGCGGTCTTGCCGCGGTGGATGCGCTCCAGCCGCGCCAGGTCTCCGGGCTGGCCCTCGGCCTCGAGGTCTTCCTGTTGGCCGCCGACGACGCCGCGGCTGCCGGCGGCGCGCGCCAGGATCTGCACCGCCTCGGCGCCGAGCTCGGCGGCCGCGGCGAAGGCCGCGGCCTGCAGGGCGTCGCCGGCGAGGATCGCGGTCGCCTCGTCGAAGGCGCGGTGGCAGGTCGGCCGGCCGCGGCGCAGGTCGTCGTCGTCCATCGCCGGCAGGTCGTCGTGCACCAGCGTGTAGGTGTGCAGCAGCTCGACCGCGGCCAGCGCCGGCTCCGCCGCGGCGGCGTCGCCGCCGCAGGCGCGGCAGCTGGCCAGCACCAGCGCTGGCCGCAGGCGCTTGCCGCCGGCGAACACCGCGTAGCGCATCGCCTGGTGCAGGCGCGCCGGCGGCTCGTCGGCAGCGGGCAGCCGAGCATCGAGCGCCCGTTCGGCGAGCGCGGCGGCCTCGCTCAACAGCTCAGCGACGCCAGGCATGACCACATGCTGACGAGGCCGCGCTGCCGGCAACCGCTGTGCTGCCGATCGACAGACCGCGCTGGCGCGCAGGATCGCGGCATGCGCTGGCTGCTGCTGTCCGCGACCCTGGCGATCCTCGTCGCCGGCGATCCGCTGGCGGCGCTGCCCGCACTGCCGCCGCCGCAGCCCCAGCGCGGCGCTCAGGCGCCCTGGGACCCGCTGGCCGGGCATGCCATCGCGCCCTGGCTGCGCTTCGTGCCCGGCGAGCGCGTGGTCTTCGATGGCGTCCTGCAGATCGAGCGCGGGCCCAGCGACGGCCTCGAGGTGCTCGCCTGTCTGCGTGAGGGCAAGACCCACGAGGCGCTGATTCGCCTGCACGGCGACGAGGGCGAACTCGCCAAGGCCGCGCTGCTCGCAGCCTTCGGGCTGTCAGACGGCAGGCCGGCCGAGGAAGGCCGCGGGATTCCTGCGCGCGGCACGCCGCTGCGGCTGACGGTGCTGTGGCGCGACGAGGACGGGCAGTGGTGCTGGATCGATGCCGCGTGCCTGGTCCGCGATCGGCACAGCGATCGCCCCTTCCCGCCGCTGCCCTGGGTGTGGACCGGCTCGCGCTTTCTCACGGTGCGCGAGCGCCTGCCCGATGGCAGCGAGCGGCCGCGCCAGCGCTTCATGCTCTCGGTGACGCGCTCGCTCGCCGTCAACTACGACGAGCCCGATGCCCTGCTCGCGAGCCCCTTCCCCTGCGCCGATGAAGACCATCGCTTCGAGGCCTACAGCGCGCTGACCCCGCCGCGCGGCACGGCCCTCCACCTCGTCGTGCGGCCGGCGGAGCGCGTGCTGCAGCTCGCCCTCGCGGCCGACGGCACCCTGCATCAGGGCGAGGAAGCGGTCGACGACGCGGCGCTGAGCGCCGCGCTGCGCGCCGCATTCGCCGGCTCGCCCCCGCATCACGCGGTGTTCGTGCGGGCCCCGGCGGCGGTCGGCGACGAGACGGTGCTGGCGGCGCGCCAGCGCCTGCTGGCCGCTGCCGCTGCCGCCGGCGTGTGGGCGGTGCCGCTCTTCGTCATGCCCTGAGGCGGCGCGTCAGCGGAGGTTGGCGGCCGGGTTGCACCAAGAGTACTCGTCGCGGCGATAGGCGACGAGCGGGATCGGCTCGGCGCGAGAGAGCGAGCGGCCAGGCTGCAGGCGCAGCGGCTCGCTGCGGGTAGCGATCGGCTCCTTGGGTCCCGGCGGCGCTTCCTCGCGCCAGCCGAAGAGGCGGCCGCCGGGCAGCGGCGGCGGCGCCGGCAGCGGCGGCTCCTGCCAGCCGACGAGCGGAATCGCCGGCTGGTAGTGCATGGTCTGCTCGTCGGCGCGCAGGCCGACGAGCGGGCTGGGCGGGAAGCGCGGGCCCGGACGGCGACAGGTGCGCGGCTGGGCGTCGCGGGGATCGAGGGCCGGACGCTCGGCCGGCAGCTCGTAGACCTGGCGCGGCACGTCCGGGCTGCGCCAGGCGAAGGGGCCGAAGGCCTGGTCGACCGAGGTCGGCGGCTGGCGGGCCTGCACGGCGGGGTCGCAGCCGGCGAGGATCAGAACGGCGGCGGCGAGAGCGCACAACCGTCGCATGGCTCCCTTATGCGCACTCCAGCGCGTTGTGCAAGCCGTAGGTCTTGCCGCGCCTCGCAGGCCGCCGGCGGCTCGACGCTCTTTGTCAGTGCGCCTGACAAAAATTGTCAGGCCGCTCGGTCGCTTCCTCACGAAAGTGTTTCAAGTGCTGATGCGGGCGACGGCAGGAATTTGGCACGCGTCGTGCTCGTAACCAGCGAACCTCAAACCAGGAGGCATCCTATGCGTCATGGCTTCACCCTGATCGAGCTGATGATCGTCATCGCGATCATCGCGATCATCGCCGCCATCGCCATTCCCAACCTGCTCGAGTCGCGCGTCACCGCGAACGAGTCGGCAGCGAGCGCCACCCTGAAGTCCGGCGTGTTCGCGGCCCAGACCCAGTTCAGAGGTGGAGCGTACCTCGACCGCGACCTCGACAATGTCGGCGAGAATGGCACCTTGCGCCTGCTCAGCGGCATCCGTGCGACGAACAAGGTCGCCGCCGGCCAGCTGCGCTTGCTGACCGGGCCCTTGGCGACGGCAGCGAACTACGCTGGTCTGGCAGGGGCAGCGGTCGGCGCGCCGGGCTATGTCGAGGCGAGCGGTTTCCGCTTCACGGCATATGCGAGCGGGGCGACGGATGACACGGAGACGACGGTCGAGATGCTGTTTGAGGACAACAACACGACAGCGCCTATGGCGCTGGCCGCGAACCAGACCGCGAACAACGGCGAGCGGCAGTGGATCGTCGGCTGCATTCCGGCAAGCTGGGGCGACACGGGCCGTCGCATCTTCGTGATGGGCGCGGATGGCCAGGTGCGCAGCCCGGCGGATCCGGCGGTGATCACGGCGGTCTACGGCGGCACGGCGCCGACGAACGGTACGCTGGGGACGGCGGCGATTCTGTCGACGGCGATCCGGCGCAACCTGGGCACGACCGCCGCTGCGATGACGGTAACCGCGCTGGATGACAATCCGGCTCCGCAGTATCCGGTGTTCGCGAAGTGAGGGCAGCGATTCGCAGGGGATAGAGAGAGAAGGATGGAGAGGCCTGGCCCCGCGCCGCGCGCGGGGCCAGGTGTTTTTTAGGGACTCGCGCTCAGCCGCTGCCGCAGTCCGCTGCGCCGCCGCGCGCTCTCGCGCTGCGCCAGCGCCTGGCGCAGGCCTGCCTCGTCCCACCACAGCCAGGCCCGCCGCTGGGCGCGGGTGACCGCGGTGTAGACCATCTCGCGCGTCGCCAGGCGGCGCTGCGCTTCGTTGGCGAGCGGCGGCAGGCCGATGACCTCGATCGCCTCGCCCTGGCTGCCCTGGGCCTGGTGCACGGTGAGGAACCAGGCCGGCTGCAGCCGCGGCAGGCGGTGCAGGGGGAGGACGCGCACGCCGCCCGGCGTCGCGAGATGAACGGCCCAGCCTGCGCCCTCCGGCCAGCAGACGCCGAGGTCGCCGTTGGCCACCCCGAGCTCGGGGCGGTTGGCGGTGATCAGCACCGGCCGCCCGCGGTAGGGCAGGCCCGCGCGCAGGCCGGCCAGCTGCTGCTCCCAGAGCGCGTTCAAGGCCTCGCAGCCCCAGGGCCCCTGGCGCAGGACGCTGATCAGCCGCAGGCGGGGCAGCAGGGCGAGGCAGTCCTCGGGCGCGGAGGCGGCGCGCCAGGCGGCGAGCCAGGCGCTGTGGCGGGCCTGCAGGGCAGCGACCAGCGCCGCCGGCGAACCTGGCAGCTCCTCTTGGCTGACGCCGTCGCTCGCCGCGGGCGGAACGAAACTGGCGAGGGCCGCCTCGTCATCGCCGCGCTGCAGGGCGGCGATCGTCGCGGCCAGCGCCGGCGCTTCGCGCGCCCGCCAGTTGTAGGACAGGCGCGCGGTGCAGCGCGCGAGCGGGTGCGTCGGCGGCAGCAGCGCGAGGTCGCTGAGCACCCGCCCCGGCTCCACCGAGGCCAGCTGATCGGGGTCGCCAAGCAGCAGGACGCGGCAGGAGGGCGGCAGACGCGCCAGCGCCTGGTCGAGCAGCGCGGCGTCGGCCATGCTCGCTTCGTCGATCACCGCCCAGTCCGGCGACTGCAGGGTGCGCGACATCGCCAGCCGATGCAGGGTGCTGCTCCAGGCGGTGAGGGCGGCGCAGGCCGCTGCGTCGAGTCCGGCGGCGCGCAGGCCCTCGCCGAGGGCCTCGGCGAGGCGGGCCGCGGCCTTGCCGGTCGGCGCCGCGAGGACGACGAGCGGCAGCGGGCGCCCGCGCTGCTGCGCCGTGCGCGCCAGCAGCGCGATCAGGCGGGCGGCGAGCGTCGTCTTGCCGCAGCCCGGTCCGCCGAGGAGCAGCGTCAGCCCGTGCCGGCAGGCGAGCTCGGCGGCGCGGCGCGCCGCCGCCAGCGCCTCGCGGACGGCGGGCGGCGCGTCGTCCGGGGCTGGCGGGAAGGCGGCCGCGAGCTCGGCGGCATCGACGGCCGGCGGAAGCTCGGCGGCGCGGCGCTGCAGCTGCTCGGCCAGGCGCTGCTCGTGTTGCCAGACGCGGCGCGTGCACAGCCAGTCGCCATCGAGGACCAGCGGGGCCCCGCGGCTGGCGGGCGGGCGCTCGGCCAGCCCGCTGGCGAGCAGGATCTCGGCTTCGGCCGCGCGCAGCGTCATCCCGGTGTCGCCCTCGGCGACGCGCGCGCTCAGGCGCTGCAGCAGCGGCAGCGCCGCGGGGGCGGCGAAGCCTTCGACGAGCAGGCGTGCCCACAGCTCATGCATCGCCAGTCTCCAGCAGGCTCAGCCACGCGGCGGCGGGCTCGACGGCGATCGCGCCGGCGCCGGGCTGGCGGCAGCGGACGAAGACGAACCAGGCCCGCCCGAGGTGGCGGTCCGGGTCGTAGCGCGCGCCGAGGCGCAGGGCGAGGAAGCGGTGCAGCGCCGCCAGGTACAGGCGGCCCTGCAGCAGGTAGAGCTCGTCGCGCAGGACGCGCGCCAGCTGCGCGCGCTCGTAGCTCGGCAGCAGGTTGGTCTTCCAGTCGACGATGTGCCAGCGGCCGTCGTCGCCGATCGCGAGCAGGTCGCAGATCGCGGTGAAGCGGCCGCGCGGCAGCACGGCGGCCGGCTCGAGCGCGAGCTCGGTCAGCAGCGGCGCAAGCGGCACGTCGCGCGGCACGGCGAGCTGCACCGGCCACTCCGCCGAGCGCCGTCGCGGCGGCAGCGCCGCTGGGGCCCCGAGGCCGGGCAGGGGCTCGGCGAGCGCGCGCTGCAAGCCTTGGGCGGCACGCGCTGCCTGCACCGCGCTCAGCGGCAGCGCCGCTGCCTTTGCTGCGCGCTGTAGGGCGCCGGCAATCAGCTCCGTGGAGCCGGCCCAGGCCGCGAGGTCGGCCTGGGCGAGCGCGCGGTGCACGAGGTCGCCCCAGCGCGGGCCGCGCGGCGCCTCCTCGGGGTCGGCCGGCTCCACGGCCGGCGGCTCGTCGTCGGCCTGCCAGCCTGCCCCGGCGTCCTGCTCCTGCCAGCGCCGGCACAGGGCGGTGAAGCTGCTCGCCGTCCACTGCCGCGGGATGGGGGCCGGCGGTGGCGGCGGCGCGCGCTCGCTGTCGACGGCCGCCCGGGCCGGCGGCGGCGCGGCGTCGTCCTCGGCCACCTCGCCGACGCGCTGCCGGCCTATGCAGGCGCTGGGCGGCGGCGCGTGCTGCAGGTCCGGCGCCACGGCTTTTTCCAGCGCTTCCCACGGCGCGTTGTCCTTGGCGAGCCCGCCGACCCCGCGGCCGCCGAGCAGCCAGGCGAGGGCGCTGCGCACGGCGTCGGGATCGGAGGAGCGCCGTGCGCGGTGCGGCGCCCAGATCAGGTAGAGGCGGTGGCGGGCCCGCGTCAGCGCGACATAGAGCAGGCGCAGGTCCTCGCTCAGCGCCTCGTACCCAGCGAGGCGGCTGGTCTCGGAGTCGCCGTCATCGAGCACCAGCGTCGGCTGCTCCTCGCCTGCGCGGTGGACGATCAGCGGCGGCTCGGGCTCGCGCAGCCCGCCCCAGGCGAAGGCCTCGAAGACCACCGGCCACTCCAGCCCCTTGCTGGCGTGCACGGTGGCGATGGCCACCGCGTCATCGTCGCGCTCGAGACGGCGCAGCCCCTCGAGCGCGAGCTCGGCCTGCTCGGCGAGCCAGGTCGGCAGCGCCGCCGCCGGCACCGGCGCCGCGGCGAGCAGCTCGACGAGGTGCAGGACATCGGTGAACAGGCGCCCGCCGTCGTCGAGGTGGGCCAGGCGCTGGCGCGGGCTGCCCCAGCCGAGGTCGAGGTCGGCGAGTTCGTACCACCAGGCGAGGGGCCCGTGCTCGGCGAGGACGAGGCCGAGCGCGGCGCAGGCGGCGCCGAAGGCCGCCAGCGCGCGGGCGCTGGCGGCGGGATCGGCCAGCAGCGCCGCCGGGCAGCCGCAGAGGCGGGTGGCGAGGGCGCGGCGCAGCGCGCCCTCCTCGCCGGGCTCGAGGCTGGCGGCGAGCAGGGCGCGCAGGGCCGTCGCCGCCTCGCTGCCGAACACGCTGCTGCGGTCGCGGCGGACGGCGGCGATGCCGCGCGCGCGCAGCGCGGCGTGCATCGCCTCGGCCTGGGCGTGGGTGCGGACCAGCACCGCGATATCGCGGGGCTGCAGCGGCCGCGCGCGCTCGCCCTCGCTCAGGCGCACGCCGTTGGCGGGATCGAGCAGGCGCGCGATCTCGGCGGCGACCACCGCGCAGACCCGCTCGCGGGCCTCGGCCAGCGTGGCCTCGCCGAGCTCCAACGTCCACAGCTGGAGCGGCTCGGGCGGCAGCCGCCCGCTCGCCAGCCGCGCGGGGTGTCGGCCCGCGCAGCGATGATAGGCGATGTCGAGCGAGCCGAAGGGCTGCGGCAGCGGCGTGGGCTCGAGGTAGAGCTGATTGATCGCCTCGATCAGTGGCAGATCGCTGCGGTGGTTGGTCGTCAGCGTGAAGCGGCGCTCGGGCGGCACTGCCGCGCGCGCCGCGGTGTAGGCGTAGACATCGGCGCCGCGGAAGCCGTAGATCGCCTGCTTGGGGTCGCCGATCAGCACGAGGTGGTGGCGCTGGTCGAGGAAGCAGCGGCGGATGATCTCCCACTGCAGCTGGTCGGTGTCCTGGAACTCGTCGATCAGCAGCGCGTCGTAGCGCGCGCCGAGGCGGGCGGCGAGCAGCTCGCCTCGCTGCTGATCACGGAGGGCGGCGGCGAGCGCCAGCAGGCAGTCGCCGACCGCCAGCTCCTCGCTGTGCTGGCAGCGCGCGAGCAGGGCCTGCAGATAGTCTTCGTGGAAGCTGGCCAGCACGAGCGTGTGCCAGTCCTGCACGCGTTGCCGCAGGGCGCGCAGGGCGGCGGCGTACGCTGGCGGAAGCCGATCCAAGGCTTCATCTTGCCAGAGGTTCGAGAGCCGCTCCGGCCACTCGTCCCGGCCCTCGAGCCAGCGTGCCAGCTGCGCCAGTTTCGGACCGAGCTTCTGCGGATGATGGACGCGATTCTTCGGCAACGCGGCGCGTTCAGCGAGGCTGATCAGCTGCTGCGTCGCGTCCTGCAGCCACGAGCGCTCCTCCTGCAGGGTCGAGCACGGATGCGCCCGCGGCAGCTGCGCCGTCCGGCAGCGCGCGCGCGGGTGCTGTTCGCTGAGCGCCGCGACGGCGCGCAGGGCCCGCAAGGGGTTGCCGAGCAGATCAGCGACCCAGGGGCAGCGGTCGCGCAGCCGGCTGCGGAACCAGTCGTGGACGAAGCGCTCGCGCCAGCGCTCGGGCTCGTTGAGCACACGGAACTCGGCGGCGATGCCGACTAGCGCCGCCTCCTGCCGCGCCAGGCGCTGGGCGAAGGCGTGGATGGTGGCGATCGGCGCGGCATCGAGGCGCTCGCTGGCCCGGCACAGGCGCAGCTGCCACTGCCGCCGCTCGTCGGCGGGCAGGGCGCGCGCGCGCTGCTGCAGCCAGGCGACGCAGGGATCGTCGACGGGCGCGCCGTCAAGCAGGGCCGCGCGCAGGGCGGCGAGCCGCGCGCGCAGGCGATCGGCGAGCTGGCCGGTGGCGGCGCGGGTGAAGGTCAGCAGCGCGATCCGCTCGAGCGGCAGCCCGGCCTCGAGAATGAGGCGGGAGACGATGCCGGTGATCGTGTAGGTCTTGCCGGTGCCGGCGCTCGCCTCGAGCAGCAGCGGCCCGGGGCTGAGCGCGGTCGCGTCCTCGCCGGCGAGCTGGAAGGGGCGCATCAGGCTGTCTCCTGCTGCGGCTGTTTCGCCTTCGACTGGCGCAGGGCGGCGGCCCAGGCCGCGGCGCCGAGCGCCTGGCAGTCGCGGCGCAGCGGCGCCGCGTCCCACAGCGGCTCGTGGCCCGGCGGCCACAGCCAGCGCGCGCTCGGCTCCTCGGCGGGTGCAAGGCGCGGGCCCTGCGCGCTCTGCCAGGCCTTCCGCAGGCGGGCGAGCAGGGACGCATCGTCGTCGGCGGCCGCTTCGGCAGCGGCCTCGACCAGGGCGGGAAACAGCGGCGAGGGCTGGCGGCGCGCGCGCTCGTGCCAGGCGAGCAGCTCGCCGAGGGCGCTGAGCGCGGCCTCGCGCTCGAGGCAGGGCAGCGCGAGCGCGCGGTCCTCGGCCAGCAGCAGGCCGCCGCCGCGCGCGCCGGCGGCCTGCCAGACGAGGCCGAGGATCCAGGCGCGCTGGCAGGCGCGGGCGCTCGCCTGGCTCTCTGAGAGGGACAGGACCAGCGGCCCCTGCTCGGGGTGCACGCGCTGCGCAAGCTCCGCCAGCAGGCTGCGTCCGTCGGGCAGGGCGAGGCGCAGGTTCTGCGTCACGGGGGCGCTTGACGCCCACAGCTGGCCGTGGCGCCGGGCGAAGGTCCGGGCCTTGGTGCACGCCCGGCGGGCGGCGTATCCGCCCCAGGGCCCCGGCGGCAGCTGTCCGAGGGCCTGCAGGCGGGCGAGGGCGGCGGCGAACTCGGGTTCCGCGTCCGGCGCCGACGCCAGCTGGTCGAGCGCCAGCGTCGTCAGCTGCTCGCGGATGCGCCAGGCGTGCAGGGCATCGTCGAGGACCAGGTGCTCGTGGTCGCGCGGCGGCCGGGCCTCGTCGAGCAGTTCGACGCCGAGCGCGGCGAGGTAGGCGGCGGGCGGGTCCTTGACGGCGGCGAGCAGATCGGCGAGCTGCACGGTGGCGGGGGCGGGGATCGGCAGCGGGGAGGCCGGCAGCAGCGGGGTCGGCGGGGTCGCCGGCCCCGCCGCGCACTGCGCGCGGCGCGCCGCGCTCGGCCAGGGCCCGGGCGGGAGGGCGCGCGCGCCGTGCAGCCCGAGGTCGTCGATCAGCGCCTGCTCGGGCTGCCCGGTCAGCGCGGCGAGCAGCGCCAGCAGCTCGGCGAGCGCTGGGCAGGGCGGCAGCTCCTCGCCGCTCTCTTCGTCGCGCCCGACCCAGCTGAGCAGGAGGTGGCGCTCGACGCTGGCGAGCAGCTCGAGCAGGGCGGCGCGCGCCTCGCTGCCGGCGCGCGGCAGGCCTTCGGGCGGGTCGGCGAGCAGCGGGTCGAGGTCGTTCGGCGGCTCGGCCGGCGGGAAGGCGCGGTCGTCGAAGCCGAGCAGGGCCAGCACCTGCCACGACGAGCCGGCGAGCTCGGCGACCGTGCCGAACGCGATGCCGCCGCGCAGCAGGGCCCGGCGCCGACCGCCGCCGAGCACGGCGGCGACGGCGTCGGCCTGCCACGGCGCCTCGGCGCAACCGGCCTCCTCCAGCGCCTCGCACCACGCGGCGAGGCGCTGCGCCAGCGCGGCCTCGGCAGCGTCGTGGGCGCTGCGCCGGAGATGGCGGACCAGCCGCAGCACCTCCTCCTGCCACCAGCGCGCGGGGTGGCCCTCGCGCCAGGCCGGGGCGGCGTCGAGCAGGGGCAGCAGGAACTCGCTCAGCTCGCTGAAGCTCGCGAGGTCCCAGTCCGCCAGCGCGGGGACCGGCAGGCTGCCGTCGCGGATCGCGACGCCCTCGATCTCGCTGCCGAGGCAGGCCGCCCACGCCAGGCGCTGCAGGCCGTGGCGCCAGGTGCCCTGGGGCTCGGCGGGCTGCCCGAGGGCCTGGCGGTGCGCGGCGTCGGTGGCGAAGCGCAGGTCGGCGCGCTCGCACCAGGCGATCAGGCGCGCGCGCAGCTCGCCGGCGCGCTCCCAGCCGGCGGCGACCGCGGGGTGGGCGAGCAGCTCGCAGACCTCGCTCGCCTCCCAGCGCCCGGGCAGGAAGCGCAGCAGACGCTCGGCGAGCGCCAGCGCCGGCTCGGCGCTGGCGGCCGGCGACGGGACATCGATCGGCAGCGGCGGGCCCTCGCCGGGCGCGGCGAAGACCGCGGCGAGCAGCGGCGCGTAGGCCTCGGGGTCGGGGCAGGCGATGGCGATCGCGTGCGGCGGGATTTCGGGGTGGGCGTGCAGCCAGCCGACCAGGCGGTGCTTGAGCGCCTCGACCTCGGCGCGCCGCGTCCAGGCGCGCTGGCAGGCGACGCTGTCGTCGCGCGCCAGGCTGCCCGCGGCGGGCGGCGGCTCCTCGAGGCGCAACGCGCGCTGCAGGCCGGCAAGCAGCGTGCGCGCCGCCAGCGGCGGGAAACGCTCGGGGTCGTTGTCGACCTCGGCGCCGAGGGCCTCGGCGCGCCGCAGGATGCGCTGCGGCAGCTCGCCCCAGGCGGCGAGCAGGCGGCGGGCGCAGCTGCGCACGGGGTCGGCGTCCGTCAGCTCGCCGAGCTCCTCCCACCAGGCGAGCGCCGCCGGCTGAAAGACGAGGACGACGACGCGCGTGCGCTGCGCCAGCGCCGCGCACAGCCGCAGCAGCGGCGGCTCGAGGCCGGCGGTGCCGACGGCGAGGACCAGCGGCGGCAGCTCCGCCGCGCCGGCGATCGCCGCCGCAAGCTCGCGGCAGCGGCGGCGTGGATCGCCGCCGCTGCGCCAGCGCTCCCAGGCCGGGCGCAGGAAGGGATAGGCGGCGTCGTGGCGGCTCGGCTGGCCGTCGTCCCAGGCCGCGACGCTCGCCTCGTCCCACTGCGCCAGGCGCAGCAGGGCCTCGTGCAGGCGCTCGCTGACGCCGAGGCGGCGCGCGTCCCAGGCGGCGGCGCGCGCGGCCAGCAGCGGCAGCTCCTCGAGCGCTCGGCACAGCTGCCAGCGCGCGCGCGCGCCGTCGGCCAGCGCGAGCCCGAGGCGCCGCGGCAGCCAGTCCCACAGGAAGTCCGCCGGTTGCAGCAGCTCGAAGCCCGCGCCCACCCCGAGGGCGGCGGTCAGCGCCTCGCGCAGGCGCTGGCCGCGCGCGGCGTTCGGCACCAGCACCGGCAGCGCGCGCAGCTCGTCGTCGGGCAGGCGGCGCAGCGCAGCCAGCAGCTCCGCCGCCGCCAGCTGCACGAGCTGGCGCGGTCCGGCGACGCCATAGACGACGAAAGCGGGGCGCGACGCCATGCGCGACTCATAGCCCGGGGAGCGCGCGCGCCAGGGCTGCGCGCTTGTGCCGTCGCGCAGGGCGCGACAGGTAGCGCATGCTCGACCTCGCTGCGGCGCCGCCGCCGTGGCAGCCGCCGCTCTACGAGATCCGCGACCCGATCCACGGCACGATCCTGATCGACGAGGCCGAGCGGCGGGTCGTCGACCACCCCTGGGTGCAGCGCCTGCGCCACATCCGCCAGCTCGGCTTCGTCGGCCTGGTCTATCCCGGGGCGGTGCACGACCGCTTCCAGCACTCGCTCGGCGTCATGCACCTGGCCGGCGAGCGCTTCCGCCGCCTGCGCGCCGGCTTCGCCGACTGCAGCGCGCGCGAGCTCGACCACGCCTGGCGCGTCGTCCGCCTCGCCGGCCTGCTGCACGATGTCGGGCACCCGCCGTTCTCGCACAGCACCGAGCCGCTGCTGCCACCGGTCGAGCGGCTGGCCCTGCCCGCTGACTGGTACTGGCCGGGCTGCCAGCCGCGCGCGCGCCGCGCGACCCACGAAGACGCCTCGCTGGCGGTGGTGCAGGCGCTGACCCGCCAGGGCGTGCTCGACGAGGACACCGGGCGCGATGTCGCGGCGGTCCTCGCGCCGTCGGTGCGCCCGAGCCCGCGCCTCGCCGGCTGCGGCCCGCTGCTGGAAGCGCTGCGCTTCCTGGTCAGCGGCGAGGTCGACAGCGACCGCTGCGACTACCTGCTGCGCGACAGCCACTACGCCGGCGTCACCTACGGGCTCTACGACCTGGCGCGCCTGCTCGCCTGCGAGACCGTGGTGCCCGGGCCGGCGGGGCCGGAGCTCGGCCTCGAGGTCCACGGCGTGCACACGCTCGAGGGCCTGCTGCTGGCGCGCTACCAGATGTTCCACCAGGTCTACTTCCACAAGACGCCGCCGGCCTTCGAGTACTACCTCGAGCAGGCGCTGGCCGCCGGCGAGCTGTCGCTCGCCATCGCCGGCCTCGAGGACCTGATGGCGCTGCGCGACGATGTGCTGACCGCCCGCCTGCACGCCGCGCGCGCCGCCGGCGGCGTCTGGAGCCGGCGCATCCTCGACCGCATTCCCGCCAAGCGCGTGCTGCGCGAGCGCGTCGGCCGCGAGCAGCCGGAGAACTTCCTGGCCCAGGCCCTGATCGAGGCCCTGCGCGAGGCCGGCTGCCATGTCTTCACCCGCCACGCCCAGCAGAGCTTCACCCGGCTGGCCGGCGCCGGCGCGTGCGCCGAGGGCGTGCGCCTGCTGTGCGCGCGCCGGGTCCTCGGTCGCCTGATCGTCGAGCCGGTGACCGCGCACAGCGACCTCCTCGCGGCCTTCAACCAGCCGATCGACATCCGCCACACCTATGTCCTGCGCGAGGACGCCGAGCGCGCCGCGCAGGTGATGCAGCGCCTCAGCGTGTGGTGAGCGTTTCTCCTGAAGTTTTGCAGAGCTGGCGCGGCGCTGCACGGTCGGCCAGGGCGGCGCCTGGCGGCCGGCGCCAGCGGTGAGGGCCGCCAGTAAAACACCGCCGCGTCGCTCTAGATGCAGTAGGTAGTTGACCGGTATTCTACTACCGGTAGTATGCAGGCCGCGCCGCGCGCCGCGGCGCTCAGCCGGAGCCGCCGATGTCCGTCCCGCTCGTTTCCGCTTGCGAACGCTGGTCCGACCTCGAGCCCGCCCGCTTCGCGCGCTGGCGGGTGCGGGCCCGCGACGAGAGCTTCCGCGCCTTCGACCCCGAGCGCATCGCGCGCGCGCTCGGCAAGGCGCTGATCGCCGCCGACGGCACGCCCGACCTCGCGCCGCAGCGCCGGCCGCAGGTCGCCGAGCTGACGCGCCAGGTCTGCGAGGCGCTCACCCGCACCCGCCCGGAGGGCGGGGTGATCTGGCTCGAGGAGATCCAGGACCAGGCCGAGCTGGCGCTGATGCGCGCCGGCGAGCACGCGGCGGCCCGCCGCTTCGTGCTCTACCGCGAGGAGCGCCGGCGCGCGCGCGAGCGCCGCGAGGCCCCCGAGGTGCCGGGCCTGGAGCGGCTGCTCGAGCGCCTCGCCGAGCCGCTGACCGCCGACGATCCCGGCCGCTTCGTCCTCTTCCCGATCCAGCACGAAGACCTGTGGAAGGCCTTCAAGGACCACCTGGCCTTGATGTGGACCGCGGAGGAGATCGACCTCTCCAAGGACCAGCAGGACTGGAAGACGCTGTCCGACGACGAGCGGCACTTCCTCTCCCAGGTCCTCGCCTTCTTCGCGGCCTCCGACGGCATCGTCAACGAGAACCTGGCGGCGCGCTTCTACCGCGAAGTGACGGTGCCCGAGGCCCGCGCCTACTACAGCATGCAGATGCTGATCGAGACGATCCACAGCGAGACCTACTCGCTGCTGATCGACACCTACATCACCGATCCGCGCGAGCGCGACCGGCTGTTCCGCGCGATCGAGACCGTGCCGATCGTCGGCGAGAAAGCGCGCTGGGCCCTGCGCTGGCTGGAGGCCAGCCGCCCGCTCGCCGAGCGGCTCGTCGCCTTCGCCTGCGTCGAGGGCATCTTCTTCTCGTCCTCGTTCTGCGCGATCTACTGGGTCAAGGACATGAAGCCGGGCCGGCTGCCGGGCCTGTGCTTCTCCAACGAGCTGATCGCGCGCGACGAGGGCCTGCACACCGACTTCGCCGTCCTGCTGCACAGCAAGCTGCAGGAGCGCTGCCCGCCGGCGCGCCTGCGCGCGATCGCCGCCGAGGCCGCCGAGATCGAGTGCCGCTTCGCCAGCGAGGCGCTGCCGGTGGCGCTGATCGGGATGAACGCGGCGGCGATGCGCCAGTACGTGCGCTTCGTCACCGACCGCCTGCTCAAGCAGTTCGGGGTCGAGCCGCTCTACGGCGACCCCTGTCCCTTCCCCTTCATGGAGCGCATCGCGCTGCAGAACAAGACCAACTTCCACGAGAAGAAGGTCGCCGAATACCGCCGCCCCGGGGTCGGGGCGCGGATCAGCGAGCAGCGCATCGCCTTCGACGCCGACTTCTGACCGGAGCCCGCCATGGACAGCGCCCTCCCCGCCACCATCGTCAAGCGCGACGGCCGCCGCGCGCCCTTCGATGCCCAGCGCATCACCAACGCGATCGCCAAGGCCGGGGCCGCGACCGGCGAGTTCGGGCCGGAGATCGCCGCCCGCCTGACCCGCCAGGTGCTGGCGATCCTCGGCGCGACCCGCCCGGCCGGCGATGTCGGCGTCGAGGACATCCAGGACATCGTCGAGGATGTCCTGCTCGCCTCGCCGTACCGCGCGACCGCCAAGGCCTACATCATCTACCGCGACCAGCACGCCCGCCTGCGCGAGCTGACGCAGCAGGCGCAGATGGACATCCTCGACCGCTACCTGGCGCGCAGCGACTGGACGGTCAGCGAGAACGCCAACATGGCCTGGTCGCTGCAGGGCCTCAACAACCATGTGGCGAGCGAGATCACCCGCACCTACTGGCTGAACCGCGTCTACCCGCGCGAGGTGCGGCTCGCCCACCAGGAGGGCGACCTGCACCTCCACGACCTCAATGCGCTCTCGGTCTACTGCGTCGGCTGGGACCTCGCCGACCTGCTCGAGAGCGGTTTCACCGGCGCCCCGGGGAAGGCGGAGAGCGCGCCGGCCCGCCACTTCCGCTCGGCGCTCGGCCAGGTCGTCAACTTCTTCTACACCCTGCAGGGCGAGGCCGCCGGCGCCCAGGCCTTCGCCAGCCTCGACACCTACCTCGCGCCCTTCATCCGCCACGACGGGCTGAGCGAGCGCGAGGTCGAGCAGGCCCTGCAGGAGTTCGTCTTCAACCTCAATGTCGCGACCCGCGTCGGCTTCCAGACCCCGTTCACCAACGTCACGCTCGACATCGATGTCCCGCGGCACATGGCCGAAGAGCCGGTGCTGATCGGCGGCCGGCGCCAGCCCGGCACGCGCTACGGCGACTACCAGGCGGAGATGGACCTCTTCAACCGCTGCTTCCTGCGCGTCCTCGCCCAGGGCGACGCCAAGGGCCGCGTCTTCACCTTCCCGATCCCGACGGTCAACATCACCAAGGACTTCGATTTCGATGACCCGCGCCACCGCGCGCTGTGGGAGGCGACGGCGAAGTACGGCATCCCCTACTTCGCCAACTTCCGCTCCGGCGAGCTGTCGCCCGACGACGCGCGCTCGATGTGCTGCCGCCTGCGCCTCGACACGCGCGAGCTCAAGCGCCGCGGCGGCGGCCTGTTCGGCGCCAACCCGCTGACCGGCTCGATCGGCGTCGTCACGATCAACATGCCGCGGCTCGGCCACTGCTCGGCCAGCGAGCGCGAGTTCCTCGAGCGCCTCGGCCAGGTGATGGACATCGCCAAGACCTCGCTCGAGATCAAGCGCAAGACGCTCGAGCGGCTGACCGACGCCCGGCTCTACCCCTACAGCGCCTTCTACCTGCGGCGGATCAAGGCGCGCACCGGCAGCTGGTGGCACAACCACTTCTCGACCATCGGCCTGGTCGGCCTGCACGAGGCCGTCCTCAACCTGATGGGCGTCGGCCTCGACCACCCGCGGGGCCGGGCCTTCGGCCTGACGGTGCTCGCCTTCATGCGCCAGCGCCTCGCCGACTACCAGGCCGAGACCGGGCACTTCTACAACCTCGAGGCGACGCCGGCCGAGGGCACGAGCTACCGGCTGGCGCGCCTCGACCGCGAGCGGCATCCCGCGCTGCGCCTCGCCGACGGCCGCGCGATCGGCGAGGTGCCGCATCCCTGCTACACCAACAGCTCGCAGCTGCCGGTCAACTACAGCGACGACATCTGGGCGGTGCTCGAGCACCAGGACGAGTTCCAGTGCAGCTACACCGGCGGCACCGTCGTCCATGTCTACCTCGGCGAGGCCTGCGTCGATCCGCAGGCGGTCGCCGCCTTCGTCCGCCAGGTCTTCACCCGCTACCGCCTGCCCTACATCAGCATCACGCCGACCTTCTCGGTCTGCCCGGTCCACGGTTACCGCTCGGGTCGCCACGACCACTGTCCCGACTGCGGGGCGGCGAGCGAGGTCTACAGCCGCGTCGTCGGCTACCTGCGGCCGATCCAGCAGTGGAACGACGGCAAGCGCGCGGAGTTCGAGCAGCGCAGCCAGTACCGCCTCGAGCCGGCGCTGGCCGGCGCCGGCGCGTGATCCCGATCGCCGCCGTCCAGCCGCTGACGCTCAGCGATTTCCCCGGTCGCCCGGCGGCGATCGTCTTCCTCGCCGGCTGCAACTGGCGCTGCGTCTACTGCCACAACCGCCGCCTGTGGGAAGCGGCGGAGCCGGCCCTGGCCGAAGACGCGGTGCTCGCCGACCTGGAGCGGCGCCGCGGCCTGATCACCGGGGCGGTGATCAGTGGCGGCGAGCCGACGCTCTGCGCCGAGCTGCCGGCCTTCCTCGAGCGCCTGCGCGCCCTCGGGCTCGCGGTCAAGCTCGATACCAACGGCAGCCAGCCGGCGCGGCTGCAGGCCGTCCTCGAGGCCGGACTCGTCGACTATGTCGCGCTCGACCTCAAGGCCGAGGAAAGCCGCCACGATGCGCTGACCGGCAGCCGCGCCGAGTTTCCGCTGGTGCGGCGCGCGCTCGCCCTGCTGCGCGCGCAGCGCGTGCCCTACGAGCTGCGCACCACCGTCTGCGGCGAGCTGCACGACGAAGCGGGCCTGCGCGCGCTGCTGGCCGAGCTGCTGCCCGGCGAGCGCTGGTGGCTGCAGGCCTGCCGGCCGCCGCCCGGCACGCGTCTCAGCCCGCCCGATCCGCGCTTGCTGGCGCGCATCGCCGCTGAAGCCCGGGCGCGCGGCGTCCGCGCCGAGATCCGTTGAGGTCCCATGCCACCCGAGACCGCCCCCGCTGCCCTCGACCTTCCCGCCATCGTCGCCCGCCTGGCGCCGCGCGCCGCCGGCCTGCGCGTCGACCTGCCGCTGCTGGCTGAGCGGATCCGCGCCGGGCTGCCGGCGCAGGCCGGCCTCCGCCAGCTCGATGAGCTCGCCGTGCGCACCGCTGCCGGCCTCGTCACCACCCATCCCGACTACGACACGCTGGCGGCGCGCCTGCAGGTCGCCCTGCTGCACGAAGACACGCCGGCGACCTTCAGCGCGGCGATGGAGGCGCTGGCCGGGCGGCGCGACGCGCTCGGCCGGCCCTCGCCGGCGATCTCCGGCGAGCTGCTGGCGGTCGTCCGCGCCCACCGCGCGACGCTCGATGCCGCGATCCGCCACGAGCGCGACTTCGAGTTCGACTTCCTCGGGATCTGCACGCTGCTGCAGAGCTATCTGCAGCGCGTCGACGGCCGCCTGGTCGAGCGGCCGCAGTACCTGTGGATGCGCGTCGCCCTCGGCATCCATGCCGTCGGCCTCGGGCGGCCGGCCGCCGACGCCGACCTCGCGCGCGCCCTCGAGACCTACGAGCTGATGTCGACCAAGCACTTCACCCACGCGACGCCGACCCTGTTCAACGCCGGCACGGTGCGCCCGCAGATGTCGTCGTGCTTCCTGATCCACATGCACGACGACTCGATCGAGGGCATCTACAAGACGCTCGCCGACTGCGCGAAGATCAGCCAGCACGCCGGCGGCATCGGCCTGCACATCCACAACATCCGCGCCGCCGGCAGCCCGATCAGCGGCACCGGCGGCACCTCGAACGGCATCGTGCCGATGCTGCGCAACTTCGACGCGACCGCCAGCTATGTCGACCAGGGCGGCGGCAAGCGCAAGGGCTCCTTCGCCATCTACCTCGAGCCCTGGCACGCCGACATCGTCGAGTTCCTCGACCTCAAGCGCAACACCGGCAAGGACGAGCTGCGCGCCCGCGCGCTGTTCTACGGGCTGTGGGTCCCCGACCTGTTCATGGAGCGCGTCGAGCGCGACGAGCCGTGGACGCTGATGGATCCGGCGCGCTGCCCCGGGCTCTCCGACTGCTGGGGCGAGGAGTTCGTTCGCCTCTACACGCGCTACGAGCGCGAGGGCCGCGGCGTCCGCGTCCTGCGCGCCCAGGACCTGTGGCGCAAGATCTGCGAGGTCCAGGTCGAGACCTCGATGCCCTACATCCTCTACAAGGACGCCTGCAACCGCAAATCGAACCAGCGCCACCTCGGGACGATCAAGAGCAGCAACCTCTGCACCGAGGTCGTCGAGTACACGAGCCCCGAGGAGATCGCGGTCTGCAACCTGGCGAGCCTGGCGCTGCCGGCCTTCGTCGTCGGCGGCGGCATCGACCACGAGCGGCTGCACGCGGTGACCGAGGTCGTCGTCCGCAACCTCGACCGCATCATCGACCTCAACCACTACCCGGTGCCGGAGGCGCGGACCTCCAACCTCCGCCACCGCCCGATCGGCATCGGCGTGCAGGGCCTGGCCGATGTCTTCCTGCGCCTGCGCCTGCCCTGGGGCAGCGAGGGCTCGCGGCGCATCAACCGCGAGATCTTCGAGACGATCTACCACGCGGCGCTCTCCGCCTCGTGCCGCCTGGCGGCGGAGCTCGGCCCGCATCCGAGCTTCCCTGGCTCGCCCGCCTCCCAGGGCCTGCTGCAGTTCGACCTGTGGTACGAGGAGCGGCGGGCGCGCGGCGAGGCCCTGCCGCCGAGCGCCGAGGAGACCTACGGCAGCGGGCGCTACGACTGGGCGGCGCTGCGCGCCGCGGTGCGCCGCCACGGCCTGCGCAACAGCCTGCTCGTCGCCCTGATGCCGACCGCCTCGACCGCCAACATCCTCGGCAACACCGAGGGCTTCGAGCCGATCCCCTCGAACATCTTCAAGCGCAATGTGCTCTCCGGCGAGTTCGTCCGCATCAACCGCTACCTCGTCGAGGACCTCCTGGCGCGCGGGCTGTGGAGCGCGGAGCTCAAGGACCGCATCATCGCCGCCGAGGGCTCGATCCAGGACATCCCGGGCATCCCCGATGACCTCAAGGAGCTGTACCGCACGGTGTGGGAGATCAGCCAGCGCCACATCATCGACATGGCCGCCGATCGCGGGGCCTTCATCTGCCAGTCGCAGTCGATGAACATCTACCTGCGCGAGCCGACGCTGGCCAAGCTGACGAGCATGCACTTCTACGGCTGGAAGAAGGGACTGAAGACCGGCAGCTACTACATCCGCCAGACCGCGGCGCGGCAGGCCCAGAAGTTCACCGTCGACCCGGCGATCGAGCGCGCGCGCCAGCGCCGCCGCCAGGCCGAGGAGCTGCTCGTCGCGCGCGGGCTGGCCGAGCGCCGCGAGCTCGCCGCGCTCGCCGACGAGGAGGTGATCGCCTGGGCCCAGGGCGCCTGCGCGGCGAGCGACCCCGAGGGCTGCATGATGTGCTCGGCCTAGCGCAGAACCGCGAATAATCCTTGCGCGCGCGCCTGGTGCAGGTTATACTCTCCTGGCGGAGGACCCATGCACCCCGTTCCTGTCGGCAGCAAGATCCGCGTCATCGCCAACTCCAACCATCACAACTATATCGTCGGGCAGGTGTACACCGTCGACGAGGTCGACGACGACGGCACCTTCAAGGCCCGCGATGGCTCCGGCCATGTCGGCAACTGGCTGCACTGGCAGGACTGCCAGCCGGTGATCGACATCGGCTGGGAGTTCTGCCGCCGGGCGCTGCCGACGGAGGCCGTCGAGCTGCTCGAGGCCTTCGTCGGCATCGAGAACATCGAGCTGCGGCACGAGATCGTCGACCGCATCCTGCGCGAGCTGCCCGACCTCGAGCAGCGCATCCGCAAGGCGAAGCGCGCGCTGGCGGCGGAGGTCCACAGCTAGCGCGCGGTCGGCGGATTGCTGGCGGCGGCGGTCGCGCATCATCCGCGCATGGCCGAGCCCGTGCTGATCGCCGTGCCGCCGAAGGGCGGATCGTTCGATGATGTCGTCAAGCGGCTGGCCCAGGTCGGCTGGCTGCGGCCGGCCCTCGCCGCGCATCTGCGCCGCCTGCTCAAGGAGGACAAGCGCCGCGTCAAGTTCGAGGAGGGCCTGATCGACCTGTGGAACGATCACGGCGGCGACCGCGAGGCGACGATGCGCGCCGCCGACCGCGCCGGCCACGACCTCGGCGATGTCGAGGCGGCGCTGGCGCGGATGCGCCACTACCGCGACGGCGAGGGGCGGCACGGCCTCGACTACTCGCCGCTGCCCGTCGTCCAGGGCTTCCTCGATCAGTGGCGCGAGGACCCCGACAGCGATGTCCGCGAGGCCGCGCAGTGCCTGCACCTGCAGCTCGACCTGACGCGACCGGGCAAGCCGGTGCGCGTCGTCTTCAACCAGTGCGAGTTCGAGTGGAAGGGCATCCGCGGCGTCCTGCTCGGCACCGAGCACGAGGTGACCCCGCCGTGGCTGCGCCGCCAGCGCCGCGACCTGTCGCTGACCTGCTACGATGCCTTCCACAACACGCTGCTCGATGTCCTCGACACCGGGCGGGTGCGCAACTGGCAGGAGCTGCGCGCGCACCTGCACGCCGAGGCGGCGCCGGTGCGCATCCTCGGCTCGCTCGGCCTCGACGACTACCTCGGCCACTGCGTGCTGATGGCGCGCCGCCAGGCCGAGCGGGTGCGCGCGCTCGGCGCCGGCCGGCGCTGGGCCGAGCGCGACGACGACCCGAAGCTCGCGCTGCTGCGCGAGCAGCCGGTGCTGATCGATCCCGCCTACGCCGATCTCTATGCGAGCGTCCTCGATGCCCAGCGCCTCGGCATCCGCTTCGCGCCGGGTCCGAAGGACATCGAGCGCGTCTGCGCGCGCGAGCAGCGCGTCGCGATCTACATCGTGCGCAGCGGCTCGACCGTCGCCCTGGTTCCCGACCTCTGCGTCGTCGGCGAGGAGCTGGTCACCAGCGAGACGATCGTCGCCGCCAACGCGCTGAGCCTGGCGCGCAAGCCCGGGGTGCGGGAGCTCGCCGAGTCGCTGGAGCCGCGGCAGGAGGACCATGCGCCGGCGTGGCGCGCGCGCCTCGCCGCGCGCCTCGGCGAGCGCCTGCTCTGATCCGACCGGGGCTTCACGGAACGCGCGCGCAGCCCGAAAGCGCCTTGGCGGTGCCGTCGGTGCCATACCCTGGCGCCCATGACCCGGTGCTCGGCATGAGCCTCGAACACCGCATCATCGTCCCCGGAACCGAGCATCCGGCGAGCATCCCGAAGGTGCTGGAGTCCCTGGCCAAGCAGCAGCGGGTCGCCACCGTCATCGTCCGCCGCGGCGAGCGCTTCCTGCTCAAGATCATGGAGGTGCGCAAAGAAGTGCTGGTCGGCGAGGTGCGCTGCCTCAACTGGTCGCCGGAGATGACGCGCAAGATCTACGAGCTGGCCAAGGACGGCGCGGAGTGGAGCGAGCGGCGGCGCGAGCTGCTGCTGGCCGACGCGATCGACCGCTTCGGCGGCGAGGCCCATCGCTTCCGCGTCTACATCGCGCTCGACGAGATCACCGCCGTCTACGAGGATCTCGAGGACCGCTTCGACCAGACGCCCTATCTGCCGCTGCCGTGAACGCCATGCGCTCGCTTGTCGCTCTCGCCCTCGTGATCGCCGCCCTCGCCGGCGGCGAAGCCTCGCCCTCGACGCTGCTGCCGCCGCCGCCGCCGGCCCTCGACCCCGCGCTCGCCGAGCTGCAGGGGCGCCTGCCGGCGGTACCAGCGATCGTCGAGCGCGAGGGCCGCCTGTGGTGGCAGGGGCCGGATGCGGCGGTGGCGATCGTCGGCGTCGACGAGCGCGGCCAGCCCCTGGTCGAGACCGCCTGCGGCACGGTGGCGGTGCAGCGGCGCCTGATCGAGAGCGGCCGCCTCGAGGCGATCGCCGTCCTGCAGCAGCTGGCGGCGCGCGCCCAGGCCGCCGGCGTGCCGTCCGGCCTGCGCTTCGCCGAGGGCCCGCTGACCGGCCTGCACCTGCGCCACGACACCCATGTCGTGCTCGCCGACGCCGTCCTCGCGCGCGATGCGACGCCGCCGCCGGCGCGCAGCGCCGACCTCGAGCGGCTGCAGGCGACGATCGAGGTCTTGCGCCGCCAGCTCGCCGGCCTCGACCTCGACGAGGCAGCGCGCCGCGCGCTCGACGCCGTGCTCGGCAAGCTGCCGAGCAGCGAGGACAGCGGCGAGATCGACGACGCGAGCCCGGAGTTCTGCCGCCGCGTCGTCCGCAGCGGCTGGCTGCGCCGCCACTTCCCGACGCTCGACGGCGACGACCAGGTCGAGGCCGCGGTGCGCCAGGCCGAGCGCCGCCTGCCGATCCAGCGCTGGGCGAGCGCCGACGGCGAGCTCGCCGAGGTCCGCGACGCCTTCGGCCGGGGCGGCTGGATCCTGCGCACGCCGAGCCGCAGCGCCTGGCTGGTCGAGCACCCGACCCCGCTCTACTTCAACGCCTTCCCGCCGCTGGTCACCGTCGTCGAGCTGGCGGCGGGCAGCGACCCGCAGGCGCCGGCGGCGCGCGAGCGGCTGCGCGCCGTGCATCTCTGGCGGCAGGGCGACACGGACTGGCTGCCGGTCGGGTCCTGGACGGCCGAGGGCGGGCTGCAGCTGCCGCCGGCGGCCTGGGCCGCGGCGGTGCCGCGCCGCCAGCGCACGCCCTTTGTCAGCGACTGGCTGCCGCCGCACATCGTCGTCAGCGACCTCTATGGCGACATCCTCGGCCTCGCCGTCCCCGGCGGCTGGCTGGCGCCGCCGCGCGACGGCTCGAGCGCCGAGGGCGAGCGCTTCCTCGCCGAGGCGGCGCGGCTGCTGCCCGACGCCGCCTACCTCGACCTGATCGGCCAGTACCTGCTGCGCTATGTCTACGACAGCCCGGATCCGCGCAGCCCGGAGCTGATCGGCAACAAGCGCGACCGCGGCGACATCCACCAGACCGCGCTGCAGACCCTGGCGACGACCGCCGGCGGCATGTTCCGCGGCGATTGCGACGACATCGCCGAGCTCTACGAGACGATCGCCGAGCGCCAGGGACGCACCGCCCATGTCATCGGCGTGCCGGGGCACGCGGCCTGCGCCTGGGCCGAGCGCCGCGGCGCGGCCTGGCACGTCTTCGTCCTGCAGACCGGGCCGGCCCTCGAGTTCGTCGACAGCGAGCTGCCGGTCGCGCTCGGCCGCGCCTATCGCCACTTCGACGACAGCGACACCTTCGATCCCAACGGCGTCGGCCTGCTGCTGCGCTTCACCAACGAGAACCAGCGCGGGGCCTGGCGGCTGTCGTACCGCATCTTCAGCGACCCCGAGTACGCGCGGATCATGATCGATGTCCAGCGCGACTGGCACTACTCGACCTATCAGCGCGGGATCGTCAAGATGCAGCAGCTGATCGCCGGCAGCGAGCTCGAGCGCCAGGAGACCGCGAACTACCGCGAGCTCGCCGGCCTCTACAGCTTCACCGGCCAGTACGCGCTGGCCGCCGAGCACCACGAGAAGGCGATCGAGCTGACGCGCGACGATCCGATCTCCGTCCTGCTGATGCGCGTCGAGCTCGTCGGCCACTACGCCGACGCCGAGCGTCCCGCGCCGGCCCGCGAACTCGCGGTGCAGCTGATCGAGCGCGAGATCCCCGCCCTCGCGCGCCAGCTCGGGCCGGCCGCCATCCAGGTCTATGCCCAGCTCGCCGGCACCCTGGCCGGGAACCGGCAGCGCGATCTCGCCGTGCGCGCGCTGCGCCCGGCGATCGCCCAGTTCGACGAACGGCTGCTCGAGGCCCTCGGGCGGCGCGGCGGACGCGTCAACCGCAGCGATCCGGTCGCCGGCCTGATCGCGCTCGGCGACTGGCTCGAGGGTCCGGACTTCAATCCCAACCTGTGGGAGAACCACAGCGGGATGCAGCAGTTCCGCCGCCTGTCCAACCTCCTCGCCTACACCGCGATCGCCTGCCTCGAGGACTGGCCGGACGCGGGCTGGGTCGACGACGAGCAGGCCCAGGTCGCGGCGCGCTTCCTGCAGGTCTGGCTCGACCGCATCGCCTTCCGCGATGTCGAGGACCGCGGCAGCGTCCTCATGCGCTACGCCGATGCCGGCCGCAGCTATGCCGCCTTGCTCGGGCGCGAGCGCCTGGAGGCCCTGCTCGCCGCCGCGCCGGCCCTGCCGCGCGACGCCGAGCCGCCGCGGCGGCGCATCGGCGGCGTCGCGCAGGTGATGCGCGATGCGCCGTGGATCGCCGCCAGCCCGAGCTACTGGGCGAAGCAGCTGTTCGAGATGTTCGATCGCGATCGCGAGGACTTCGTGCGCGCCGCCGCCGTGCGCGTCGCCGAGCGCGCGCTGGCGGCGAGCGCGGCGCTGCGCGGCACGCGCCACGACAGCCCGCGCTTCGTCCTCCAGGAGCACCTCGTCGGCGTCATCCATGCCCTGCTGACGCAGAACGAGCCGGCGCTGCGCCAGCGCCTGCGCGCGGTGGCGGCGCGCAAGGACAAGGACTGGTACGATCAGACCGCGCAGTGGCTCGGCGACGCCGCGCGCCGGCTCGACCGCGAGTGGTATGCGCGGGTGCTCGCCGCCTGGCACGAGGAAGTCGGTTACGAGCCGAAGTACTTCTGGATCGCCTGGCGGGCGGCGCTCAACAAGGCGCCGCAGCACGCCCTGCTCGCCGCCGAGCTCGCCGTGCGCAGCTTCCCGGCCAATGCCAGCTTCGTGGAAGAGCTCGCCTACATGCGTCAGGTGCTGGGTCGGCGCTAGTGTACGACTTTCTGCGCGGCCGCGTCGTCAGCCTCGATGCCCAGGGGCGCCTCAGCCTCGAGGTGCAGGGCGTCGGCTACCTGGTGCGCGTGTCGCAGGCGACGCGCCAGCGCATCGCGCTCGACGGCAGCCCGGTGACGCTGTTCGTCCGCCTGATCGTGCGCGAGGACGAATGGCAGCTGATCGGCTTCGCCGACCCGGCGGAGCGCGCGGCCTTCGACCTGCTGACCGCGGTGCAGCAGGTCGGGCCGCAGGTCGCCCTGGCGATCCTCTCGGCGCTCGGCGTCGACGGCCTGCGCCGTGCCCTGCTGGCGCGCGACGCGCGCGCCCTGCGCGCGGTCAAGGGCGTCGGCCCGAAGCTCGCCGAGCGCATCGTCGTCGAGCTCGCCGACCGCGTCGAGCGGATCCCGGCGGCGCTCGCCGAGGGTCCGCCGAGCGCGGGCCGCGCCGTCGACGAGGCGCAGCGCGCGCTGGTCGTCCTCGGCTTCCCGGCGCGCGAGGCCGCCGAGGCGCTGGCCGCGGTCGCGGCCCCCGGGCTCTCCGCCGAGCAGCTGGTGCGGCTGGCCCTGGCGCGCCTGCGCTGAGGCTTGGCGCAGGGCGCAGGCGCAGAGGATCGCGGCATGCCCGTCCGCTCCGCCGTCGTCGCCGACGACGAGATCCTCAATCGCGAGCTGCTGGCCGAGATGCTGCCGCGCTTCGGCATCACGGTGCGCACGGCGAAGGACGGGGTGCAGGCGCTCAAGGCCCTGGAGGCCGAGCCCGCCGACCTGCTGATCACCGATGTCCGGATGCCCGGGATGGGCGGGCTCAAGCTGCTGGCCAAGGTGCGCGAGAAGTGGCCGGACCTGCCGGTGGTGATGATGACCGCCTACGCCTCGGTCGAGAGCGCGGTCGAGAGCATGCGCCAAGGGGCCTACGACTACCTGATGAAGCCCTTCGGCGTCGAACAGGTCGAGGCCCTGCTGCTGCGGCTCAACGAGCGCCAGCAGCTGGTGCGGACGGTGGCGGCGCTGAAGAGCGAGGTCCGCGACCGCCACCGCGGGCGCTGCCTGCTCGGCGCCTCGCCGGCGATGCAGCAGCTGCAGCAGGTGATCGAGCGCGCGGCGCGCTCGTCGGCGACCGTCCTGATCAGCGGCGAGAGCGGCACCGGCAAGGAGCTCGTCGCGCGCGCGCTGCACGAGCTCAGCCCGCGCGCCGCCGGCCCCTTCGTCAAGGTCAACTGCGCGGCGCTGACCGAGACCCTGCTGACCTCCGAGCTGTTCGGCCACGAGAAGGGCGCCTTCACCGGCGCGATCGAGCAGCGCCTCGGCCGCTTCGAGCTCGCCGACGGCGGCACCCTGCTGCTTGACGAGGTCAGCGAGATCTCGCCCGAGCTGCAGGCCAAGCTGCTGCGCGTCCTCGAGGAGCGCGAGTTCGAGCGCGTCGGCGGCAGCCGCCCGATCCGCGTCGATGTCCGGATCATCGCGACGACCAACCGCGACCTCGCGGCCGAGGTCGCGGCCAAGCGCTTCCGCGAGGATCTCTACTACCGCCTGCACGTCGTTCCGATCCATCTGCCGCCGCTGCGCGAGCGCGCCGCCGACATCCCGCTGCTGCTCGAGCACTACCTCGAGGTGTTCCGCCAGGAGACCGGCGCCCAGGTCCGGCTCGCCGCCGATGCGGTGGCGGCGCTCGCCGCCTACGACTGGCCGGGCAATGTCCGCGAGCTCGTCAATGTCGTCGAGCGCCTCAGCGTGCTCGGCGAGGGCGAGCTCGACGCCGCGGCGCTGCGCGCGCTGCTGCCGGAGCTCGCTGGCGCCGCCGGGCGGCGGCGGCGCTGACATGCGGCGCGGCTTCACCCTCGCCGAGGTCCTGGTCGCGATCGGCGTCTTCGCGATCGCCGCCAGCGTCATGCTCGGCGCCCTGCTTGGCGCGACCGACCTGTTCCGCCGCGGCCAGGCCGCGCGCCAGACGACCGACGAGGCGATCGCCGTGCTCGCCGCCCTGCACGACGACCTCGCGCGCCTCGTGCCCGTCCGCCTGCAGGACGGCGCGCCGGCGAGCGACGGCGGCTGGCTCTACGCCGCGCGCCGCGATGCGGCCGGCAACTGCCTGCTCGCCTTCGTCAGCGAGGAGCCGGCGAGCGCGCGCCGCGAAGCGACCAGCGCCGGCACGCGGCGCATCGTCGCCTGGTGGGTGGAGGGCGAGACGCTGTGGCGCGCGCTCTATCCCTGGGACGCGCGCGGCGGGGCGCGCGCGGCGGCCCGCCTCGGCGATCGTCAGCGGGCGCTCAGCGCGCAGGAGATGACAGTCGACTGCCTGCACTTCGGGGTCTGGCTGGTGGTTCCGGGCAGCGCCCAGCATCCCGCCTTCCGCCGTCCGTGGACCGAGCGCGGCCCAGACTGGGAGGCGCGCGAAAGCGCGCAGCCGCAGGCGCTCTCCCGCTTGCCGCCCTGGGGACAGCGTCCGCCGACCGAGGCCGGCGAGGATACGGCCTTCGACACCGATCCGCCCGACGGTCAGCAGCGCCTGTTCTTCGCTGCGCCCGAGGCCCTGCGCGTCTCGCTGATCTGCGGCGGCGGCAGCCGCTTCGCGCCGCGCGGGGTTCTGGTCGGCGAGCTGGCGGAGGACGATGACCGCGCGCGCCTCGCCGGACTGAGCAAGCTGCCGACCGTCGCCGGCAGCCTGCTGCGCATCGGCGACGAGTGGGTGCGCTACGAAGACGCGCGCGGCGGGCTGCTCAGCGGCCTGCAGCGCGGCGAGCTGCGCAGCGCGCCGGCGCGCCATCCCGCGGGCACCCCCGTCCGCTCCGGCCAGGCTTACAGCTTCGTCGTCGCCGTCCCGCGCTAGCGGGCGTACTTGACGCTGCAGCCGTAGGGCGGGGTCAGCGCGTCGCTCAGCGGCTGGCCGGCGATCAGCTCGCGCAGCCCGTTGCGGACATAGTTCTTCGCCTTGGGGATGTCGCTCGGGTCGGCCGAGCGGATCGAGTCGATCGCGCCGCTGTAGCGGACCACGCCCTCGCGGTCGATGATGACGAACTGTGGCGTCGTCCGCGCGCCGTAGGCTCGGCCGACCGTGCCGTCGGCGTCGATCAGGTAGTGCGTCGGCGCCGCCCGCTCGGCGGCGATGCGGTCGAGGAGCGCCTTGCCCGCGAAGTAGCCCTGCTGTCCGGGCGCCGAGGAGCAGATCGAGAGCCAGATCACGCCCTGGGCCGCCGCCTCGCGCTGCAGCTCCTGCATCGTGCCGCTGCGGTAGAACTTGCGGACGAAGGGGCAATCGAAGTTGACCCACTCGAGGACGACGATCTTGCCGGCGAAGTCGGCCAACGAGACGGAGGCGCCCTGGGCGTTCGGCAGGGTGAAGGCGGGAGCGGGGGTGCCGGGGGTGATCGGCTCGAGGGCGAGGACCACGGCCGCGAGCGCAAGGAGCGCGAGCCAGCGCAGCGGATGGGACATGACGGCATCGTCGAGCGCCGGGCGCGCGGACAAGGGCGGCGGCGGCGCTGCGCACAGCGCTTTTCTCGACGGAGCGCAGCCGAGGATCGCGCCATGCCCGACGATGTGCAGCGCCTCGCCGAGGAGCTGAACGCGCTGCTGCGCGACAGCGGCGGGGACCCGCTGTCGCTGCTGCGCGGCGCGTGGTCCTTCCACTCCTGCTTCATCGCTCCCTTCACGCCGTCCTTCGCCGAGGCCCGCCAGCAGTTCCTGATCGATGGCGGCGGGCCGCTGTCGACGGTCGCCGAGCAGCTGCGCGCCCAGGGGCTGCCCGCCGAGCAGGCGGTCGCGACCGCGCGGCAGCTGGTCGGCGCGGCCCAGGGCCTGTGCGTCGCGGTGCTGGCCGGGGAGCATGGCGTGTTCGGCGTTCCGCAGCCCTGGTTCGGCGGCTGGGACGCGCGCTGGCGCGAGGGCGCGGCCCAGGTCCTGCAGGAACCGCTGCGGCGGCCCTTCGCCGACGCGCTCGCCGCCCTCGCGCAGCGCGCCGCGCGCTGGCCGCGCGCGGTCGCCGGGCCGGCGCTCGCTGGCGGCGATGTCCGCGACTACTGGCTGGAGCTGGCGCACGGCGTGGCGCAGGCCGCCGAGCTGCTGCCAGCGGCGCTGGCCGCGCCGCAGGCCGATCTCGGGCACTGGGTGGGCGCCGCGGTCCAGGCCTTGGCCCCCGCCGACCTCGATGCCGCCGACCACGCGGCGCTCGCGCGCTGCCACCTGCTCGCCGGCGAGTACGCGCTGGCCGGCGCGCGGATCGAGGCCTGCGTCGGGCAGGACGACGAAGCGGTCGTCGAGCTGCTCGACGCCTATGCCGCAGCGGCGGTCGCGCGCGGCGGCGAAAGCGCGGCGCTGGCCTGGCTCGAGCAGCGCGGCAGCGCGCTCGGCTGTCCCTACGATGTCGCTTTGGCGCGGCTGCGCATCGTCGCGGCCGGCGGCAGCGAGGCGATCGGCGAGGCGATCGACCGGCTGGTCGCCGCCGACCGCAAGCTGGCGCGCCAGGCCCTGACCCGCGAGCCGCTGTGGCGGGTGACGGCGCGCGATCCCGGCGAGCTGCTCGACACCGCGGCCGCCGCCGAGCTGCTGCAGCGCAGCCCGGCGGCGATCGCCAAGCGGCTCGAGGCCGGGACCATCCCGCATGTCGTCGTCGGCGAGCGCCAGCTGCGCATTCCGCGCCGCGCCGTCCTCGCGTGGCAGGCGGCGCTCGCCCGTCACGGCCTCAGCGGCTGATCGCGCGCCGCCGGGAAGCCCGGCAGCCACCAGCGCCAGCGCTTGGCGGCCCAGGGACCGGCGTAGGCGACGCCGATGCGCCGACCGCGGCAGCGGCGCCGCGGCGCCACCAGCGGGGGCAGAAGCTCCAGCGCCTCGCCCAGCAGCGAACCCGAGCTGCGGCCGTCGATGCCGAGCCAGCGCGTCACCTTGCCGGGTCCATTGGTCGCGCGCGGATCGAGGCCTTCGGCGACGATGCCGCGGATCAACACCGCCGCCGGCTCGCCCTCGGCGTCGCAGACGAGGTTGAGCATCCAGTGCACGCCGTAGCAGAGGTAGACATAGAGCGTGCCCGGCGGACCGAACATCGGGGCGGTGCGCGCCGTCAGTCCGCGGTGGGCGTGGCAGGCGCGGTCGGCCCGGCCCTGGTAGGCCTCGGTTTCGGCGATCGTCGCCTGGCGCGCGCCGCGGCGCAGGCGCCAGCCGAGCAGCGCGGGCGCGGCGCGCACCGCGCTGCCGGCGAGCAGCGCGGCCCACTCAGGGCGCGTCATCGAGGGCGGCGACGCCGGGCAGCACCTTGCCCTCGAGCAGCTCGAGGCTGGCGCCGCCGCCGGTCGAGCAGTGCGTCACCTGCTCGACGATGCCGAACTGCTCGGCCGCCGTCGCCGTGTCGCCGCCGCCGACGACGGTGATCGCGCCGGCCGCGGTCGCCGCCGCGACCATCGCCGCCATCGCGCGCGTGCCGTTGGCGAAGCGCGGGAACTCGAAGACCCCGGGCGGCCCGTTCCACACGATGGTCTTGGCGCGGGCGATCACCGCCGCGAACTGCGCGATGCTCTGCGGCCCGATGTCGAGACCCTGCCAGCCGGCGGGGATGCCGCTCGGCGCGACCGCGACCCCGGTCTGCGCCGCGGCGTCGAAGCGGTCGGCGGTGATCCAGTCGGTCGGCAGGTGGATCTGCTTGCCGGTCGCCTTGGCCTTGGCCAGGACCTCGGGGACGATCTTGGCGCCGTCCTCGTCGTAGATCGAGTCGCCGATCGGCAGGCCGTCGCGGACCTTGAGGAAGGTGTAGGCCATGCCGCCGCCGATGATCAGCTCATCGGCCTTGTCGAGCAGGTTGTTGATCAGCTGGATCTTGTCCTTGACCTTGGCGCCGCCGAGGATCGCGAGCAGCGGGCGCCGCGGCGACTCGAGGACCTTGGCGAAGGCCTCGAGCTCCTTTTTCATCAGGAAGCCGGCGGCCTTGATCGGCAGGTTGATGCCGACCATCGAGGAATGCGCGCGGTGGGCGGTGCCGAAGGCGTCATTGACATACACATCGCCGAGCTTCGACAGCGAGGCGCGGAAGGCCTCGACCGCCGCGGGGTCGGCCTTGACCTTCTCTTCCGTGCCATCGGGCTTCTTGCGCGTGACCTTGCCCTCCTCCTCGAGGTGGAAGCGGACGTTCTCCAGCAGCAGCACCTCGCCGGGCTTGAGCGCGGCGGCCGCGGCCTCGGCCTTCGGTCCGACGCACTCGTCGACGAACTGCACCGGGCGCTTGAGCAGCTCCTGCAGCTTCTCGGCGACCGGCTTCAGCGAGAACTTCGGCTGGCGCTCGCCGTCGGGGCGGCCGAGGTGCGACAGCAGGACGACGCTGGCGCCGCGCTCCAGCGCGTACTGGATCGTCGGCAGGGCGGCGACGATGCGCTGGACATTGGTGATCGCGCCGGTCTTCTTGTCCTGCGGGACATTGAAGTCGACGCGCATGACGACGCGCTTGCCGGCGAGGGGGACCTGGTCGATGGAGAGCTTGGCCATGGGTGACTCCGCATGCGCAGCGTGGAGCGCTGCGGCGCTGGGCAAGAGCAAGCGGCGTCGGCAGTCGAAGCGGCTTCCGCGCGCCGCGGCCCGGGCAAGATGTCGCAATGCCCGCACCCGGAGCGCCCGATGTCGCCAGCGCGCTGGCGCGCCTGCCCCAGCCCGCGCGGATGGTGATCACCGCCGGCATGCCCTATGCCAACGGCCCGCTGCACCTCGGCCATCTCGCCGGCGCGCATGTGCCGGCCGACATCTACGCCCGCTGGTGCCGCATGCGCCTGGGCCAGGAGCGCGTGCTCTTCGTCTGCGGCACCGATGACCACGGCAGCACGACCGAGCTTGCTGCCGCCAAGGCCGGGCAGCCGATCCGCGCCTTTCTCGACAGCGTCCACGCCAGCCAGCGCGCGACGCTGGCGCGCTACGCGATCAGCCTCGACATCTACAGCGGCACCTCGCGGCCGGAGAGCTTCCCGCAGCATGTCGCGCAGTGCCAGGCGATGCTGCGCCAGCTGCACGCCAACGGCCTGCTCGTCAAGCGCCGCTCGCGGCAGTGGTACGATGTCGAGCTCGCGCGCTTCCTGCCCGATCGCCTGGTCCGCGGCACCTGCCCCAATCCGAAGTGCGGGGCCCCTGACGCCTACAGCGACGAGTGCGAGCGCTGCGGGCACCAGCACGAGCCGGAGCAGCTGATCGATCCGCGCAGCGCGCTCTCCGGCGGCGTTCCCGAGCTGCGCGAGACCGTGCACTGGTGGCTCGACATGTGGGCGGTCGCCGAGCCGCTGCGCGCCTGGCTCGAGAGCAAGCGCGCGAGCTGGCGGCGCAGCGCGCTCGCCGAGCCGCTCGACCGCGTGCAGCCGGCCCTGCATTTCGCCAACAGCGCCGAGCAAGCCTACCGCGCGCTGCGCGACCGGCTGCCGGCGCACCGGATGAAGTACACGCCGGGCAAGCGCGTGCTGCTGCAGTTCGCCAGCCGGGCCGAGCTGGCTGCCGCCGGCGAGGAGCTGCGCGGCGCCGGCATCGCCTGGCAGCTCGCCGACGAGTGGGCGCACCGCTCGATCACCCGCGACATCGCCTGGGGGATCCCGCTGCCCGAGCTCGACCCCGAGCTCGCCGGCAAGACGCTCTATGTCTGGCCCGACTCGCTGATCGCGCCGATCGCCTTCACCCAGGCCGCGCTCGCCGCCCAGGGCCGCGATCCCGGGCAGTGGCGCGCCTTCTGGTGCGATCCGCAGGCGCGCGTCGTGCAGTTCCTCGGCCAGGACAATGTCTTCTTCTATGTCCTGATGCAGGGCGCGCTGTGGCTCGGCGCGCAGCCCGATCCGCAGCGCCTGCCGCTGCCGGGCGAGCTGCAGCTGACCGACATCGTCGCCAACTGCCACCTGCTGGTCGACGGCGAGAAGATGAGCAAGAGCCGCGGCAACTTCTACACCGGCGACCAGCTGCTCGAGCGCGGCTACGATGCCGACCAGGTCCGCTACTTCCTGGCGATGCTCGCCCTCGCCGAGCGGCCGGCCGACTTCGACTTCGGCAAGTTCGCCGAGCGCAACGCCTTCCTCGCCGGGCCGATGAACGCCGCGTTGGAGAAACCGATCAGCGCCTGCCACAGCAAGTTCGGCGGCCGGGTGCCGGAGGGCCGCCTGCTGCCGGAGGTCGCGCAGGCGACCCAGCGCATCCTGGTCCGCTATGTCGCGGCGATGGAGCGCGCCGAGTACCCGGCGCTGCTCTTCGAGATCGAGAACTACGCGCGCCTCGTCAACAGCCTCTTCGCGCGCTACAAGCCGCACGACGACCGCCACCCCGAGGAGGGGCGCCGCGATGCGCTGTTCTCGAGCTTCTTCATCGTCAAGCACCTGCTGCTGATGCTGCACCCCTTCGTGCCGGCGACGATGGAGCGCCTGCGCCAGTCGCTGGCGCTGTCGGCCGACATCTACCGTGTCGAGCAGTTCGGCCAGCCGCTGCCGGCCGGCCACGCGATCGCCGCGATGCAGCGCTTCTTCCCGGGCCGCGAGCAGGGCGCGGCGCAGCCCGATGCCTGAGCCGGTGCTGGTGTCGTGGACCGACGAGGAGGGCGAGGAGCACGAGGAGTCCTGGCCCTCGCTCGCCGCCTTCCTCGCCTGGGTCGAGGTCGAGGGCCGGCGCTGTCGCTGGCGCGCTTACGACGCCGAGGGCGCGCTGCTTGCCGCCGGCGACAGCGCGCGCGCCGCGCGGTAGGCGGCGACGATGCGCGCATAGAGCGCGAGGTAGCGCGCCGGCAGCGCCGGGCCGGCGAGGGCCCGCGCCAGGGGGTGCGGTGCGGGGCGCGGCGCGCGCAGCGCCGCCGCGCAGGCCGCGGCGAGGGC
>JANWWU010000039.1 GCA_025055595.1 Planctomycetota bacterium
CTGGTTGATCGCCCGCTTCATCTTCGCCAGGGTGCCGGCGATCGCGCCGTAGCGCTCCGCCATGAACACCGCGAGCGCGTTCAGCGTCTGCTCCGCCGGCATGGGCATCGGCAAGTGCGAGATGCGGATCTGACGCGCGGCAAGGAACTCTGCAAGCCGCGGCGCGACCAGCTGCGGATCGGCGCCGCTGCCCGACGACCCCGCGCCGGCGGCAGCGCGCGGTCGCCCGTTCGCAGCCGCCGGCGGGGGCGAAACGCGCAGGGGGACGACGCTGCCTGGCGAGCGTGGGCGCGGCTCTTCAACGGGCAGCGGCGTCGCCGCGCGTTGCACCAGGGTCTCCAGGGCAACTGCGATGCGTTCCAAGAGCTCGAGCATGCGTTCGTGGCTCATACCTGTGATACGGATCCACCATCCGGAATCTGACAGCCGCGCTCCGAGTCGGGGCGCAGCGCCGCCACGCGCTCTGCGCCGCCGGCCTGCCTCATCTAGCTAGTCACAGCGCTCCACGAACAGGGGCGGCAACGGACACAGCGTCGGCCGAGTGCTTGACACACACATGCCTCTAGTCGTTGCTGTCAGATTGACGGGGCCTCGCCGGTATCCAAAATGCATGCCAGTGTTGAGTGCCACGCACATGTCAACCGACTACGCCGCGGCGCCGCCCATACCGCTGCCGCCGCTGGCGATCACAGCCGTGCATTGGGAGCTGGAGGCGCTCTCGCCCGGGTGCTTGCCGCCGTTCAAAGGCAGCGCGCTGCGCGGCACGCTCGGCTGGGCGATCGAGCGCGTGGCCCGGGCCGCCCCGGCCCCGCCGTGGCCGGGGCTCTCGCCCGCCGCGGATTTCCTCGCGGCGCTCTTCAGCCCGCAGCTGGCCTGGAGGGCGAGCGCGTCTTCGGCCGTGCATCTCTGGCACCTGCAGTGCGCTGATCCGCGCACCCACTGGCAGCGCGGCGAGCGTCTCGCCGGACGCTTCCTGCTCTTCGGCCCTTGGCCGGAGTGGGCGATCGCTCTGTGGCGCGACATCTTCGACGCGGTCTGCGAGCAAGGCTTCGCCGGCGCCCAGGCCCCGCGCTTCGCGGTCGCCGCCTGGATCGAGCGCCGCCAGTCCTGGCTGCCAGCGCCGGCCGCACCGCAGCAGGCCTGCCTGCAGCTGCTGACACCGGCGCGCCTGCAGGATCGCGGCCAGGATCTGACCGTGCTCGCTGCACCGGCCGTCGCTCGCAGCCTGCTGCGCCGCCTGCGTCAGCTGGCCCTGCAGACCGGCACCCGCTGGGACATCGACTATCCCGCGCTGTCGCATCGCTGCGACGCCCTGCTCGGCGACGAGCTCAGCGCCGGCATCGGCCTGCAGCGCTGGTCCAACCGTCAGCGCCAGCGCATCGCCATGCCCGGCGTCGTCGGCCAGCTGCTGATCAGCGGCCCGGCCCTGCCCGAGCTCGCCCCGCTGATCGCCCAAGCCCCGCTGCTGCATATCGGCCGCCAGCCCAACTTCGGCTACGGTCAGAGCGCCATCACCTGGAACCCGATCGAGGCACTATGAGCATCCCCAACGCCATCCTGCAACTCACTGGTCAAAACGGGCGACCCGCCTGTCCGACCGCCAAGCCGATCGTCGTCGAAGTCGAGCTGCTCACGCCGCTGTTCATCGCGGGCGCTGATAATCAAGCAGGTAGGCGAGACAGTCCCGATATCGTTAGTGACAAAACGAAAACGATTGCAAAGGAAGGCTTGCGCCCCTCGGCGATGAAAGCCGCACTGCGCTTCTGGTGGCGGGCGGGATTCGATCCAAGTCAAGGGCTGAACGCCCTGCGTGCAAAGGAAGCGGAGTTGTTCGGCTGGGTCAGCGGAGATTCCAGGGGGCACCAAGGTCAGGGTCTCATCGTTCGCACCGAAGTACTCAGTTCCTGGAATGCCGAATGGCCAAAGGCAATGAGAGAGATTGAGCTCGCATATTTGGCTTATGGTTGTGCGGATTCTAGGGGCCCTCTGCGCCCAGCGATCTCGCCCGGAGCCCGCGCTCGCATCACACTCATTCCGCACTCTCCGCGGCATGAAACCGAGATTCGACAAGCCCTCGAACGTTGGCTGCTGTTCGGCGGCCTCGGCGCCAAAGCTCGCCGTGGGTTCGGGTCCTTCGTGTCACTGACAGATGGCATGTGCATTTGGAAAAGTGAAACTGACTTGCGCGCAGCGATCGAGAACCACAGGCACCAGGTACAGTCGGGTTCTGCCCAAGACTGCTTGTGGTCCACTTTGTGGGATGCGACCGTGCTCTTGAAGCAGCTCGAAGGCGCTAGTTGGGACGCAGCGCTGCATGCTCTCGGTCAGTACTATCATCAATTCCGTAAGGACCTGGGCGCTGATCTGGTCCAGGGTCGGTGGCAGCAAAAGCCAGACAAACCGTATGGCCCCGACCACAACCGCGTGTGGAACTGGTTACAGGGTCGAGGCCTTCGAGATCCGGCAGTGGACACTGCAGATACTTTGCCTGATCGCGCTGGTTTTGGCCTTCCATTACCTATGCAGTTCCGGAATAGACCCTACAAACCTGTGCTTGAACCTGTCAATGACGAGCAGAAATATATTGGTGATCGCCGTGCTTCGCCCGTGATCTTGCGCCTGCATAAAGTCGGCAATCAATTCTATGGTTTAGTGCTTGTTTTAGGTGGTCGCTTTTTGCCTGAGGGCGCACAAGTCCAGATCCGCGAGCAAAGTATTCGAAGAAAACTGGCGCTCCCAGCACCAGCTCCCCCTCCAGTACTCGCAAAATTCATAGACTATCTTCTCAACCTGGGTTTCGTACGCGTATAATAAAACACACGATGCACGCATCTACACGACACTTCCACATTCATCCCGCCACCACCGTTGCAGGACAGCGACATCCCCAGCGCCCGCTGTCTTCACATCATCGCTTGGTCACATGGAACAGGAACAGCGCTCATGAATGATCAACAACAGCAAAAGCAAAATGATGCTTTCTGGACCGCCTGCATCCGCGCCTTCCTCCACGACCCGCCCGACAAGG
>JANWWU010000051.1 GCA_025055595.1 Planctomycetota bacterium
CAAGCAGGCGGTTGAGCGCCTGCGCCAGCGCCGGCAGCTCGTCGCTGGCCAGGCGCAGGGCGCGCAGCGCGGCGCGCGCCGAGCTCATCAGCAAAGCCGCCGGCAGGCCATGCCCGCTGACATCGCCGATGACGATGTCGAACGCGCCGTCGGCGCGGGTCCAGGCATCGTAGTAGTCGCCGCCGACCGCCTCGCAGCTCTCCGCCCAGGCGGCGAAGCGCCAGCCGGGAACGGCGGGCAGCTGCGCCGGCAGCAGCGCGCGCTGGATCGTGCGCGCCAGCTCGAGCTCGCGCAGCAGGCGCACGCGCTCGCGTTCATGCTGCACGAGCTGGGCATTGACCAGGGCGACGCCGGCCTGGGCCGCCAGCGCCAGCAGCACCTCCTGGTCGTGGGCGCTGAAGGCCTGGCCGCTGCGTTTGTTGAGGGCCTGCAGCACGCCGACCACCGCTTGTTCGTGGTCGGTCAGCGGCACGCAGAGGATGCTGCGCGTGCGAAAGCCGCTGCGCTGATCCTGGCTGGCATCGAAGCGCGCATCGGCGTAGGCGTCGGGAATATTGATCGGCTGCCCGCTGGCGGCGACCGCGCCGGCGATGCCGCGGCCGAGCGGAACGCGGATCTCGCCGCTGCCCTCGGCCACCCGGCTCCACAGCTGCCCGCGCTCGCGATCGAGGACGAAGAGCGTCGAACGCTCGGCGTCGACCAGGGAGCTGGCGGCAGCGACGATCTTGGCAAGCAAACGATCGAGGTCGCGCTCGGCACCGAGGGCCCGCGACACCGCGAGCACGGTGTGCAGGTCTGCGAGCGTCGCTGCCTCGCCGGCGCTCATCTCAGGGGGTGCTCGGCAAGGGCTCGTATGGCGAGAAGAAGGGATCGTCGGCGAAGCTCGGCGCCGCGCTCGGGGTCGGCGCCGGGGCGGGAGCGGGGGCGCTAGCCGCCAGGGCGGGGGCAGGAGCCGCGGCGCCGGCGGCGGCCGGCGCTGCGCTGCCCTCGCCGGGTATGATCAGCTCCTGGCCGACGCGCAGGGCCTCCGGCTTGATGCCGGGATTGGCCTCGACGATCTGCTTCCACGCCTCGCGACGGCCGAGCTGGCTGGCGGCGATCGATGCCAGGGTGTCGCCGGGCTTGACGACATAGGTGCGCGTGCCGGCGGCGCGCGGCGCGGCGGCGGCCGCGGTCCGCGGCTCGGGGATCACCAGCTGCTGTCCGACGCTGAGCTGCTCGGGCCGGATGCCGGGATTGGCCTCGACGATCAGCTTCCACTTCGCGGAGGTGCCGTAGTAGCGCTGCGCGATGTCGCCGAGGGTCTCGCCGGCGGCGACGACATGCGTGCGCTGACCACCGGTGGTCGGCGCCCCGCCGGGCGCCGCCGCCGAACGCCGAGACTCCTCCTTCGGCGGCAGCTTGATCACCTGGCCAGCGCGCAGCTCTTCGGCGGGAATCCCGTTGAGCTGCTCGAGCTCGCGCCAGCGCGCGGCGTTGCCGAGCTGCTTGCGCGCGATCGCGTAGTAGCTCTCGCCCGGCTTGACGGTGTAGGTGCCCTCGCCGCTGGCCGCTGACGGCTGGCTGCTCGCCTCGGGCAGCGGGGGAATCTGCAGCACCTGCCCGACGTTGAGCCGCGCGGGATCGAGGCCGGGATTGGCCTCGACGATGCGCCGCCAGTGACGGGCCGAGCCGTAGTGCTGGGCGCTGATGTCGCTCAGCGTCTCGCCCTTGGCGACGGTGTGGGTGCGCGCGCCGCTCGCGGCCGCGCTCGCTGGCGGCTGGGGAGCGGCGGCGGGGGGCGGCGGCGGGTTGCTCGGCGGCGGCGTCGCCAACGCGAAGGGATCCTCGCTCAGGCCGCCCGGCGTCGCCGGCGGGCGCGCCGCGGGTTCCGGAGGCGTCGTCGGGAGCGGCGGCAAGGCGGCCCAGGGGTCGCTGTTCTCGAGCGTCGGCGGCAGCAGCGGCGCCGGCACCGTCGTCACCGCCACGCGGTCGCGCGCTGGCGCCTCCTCGCGCGGCTTGCCCCAGGCCAGGGCGATGATCACCAGGGTCAGGCACGCGACGACGACCGCCGCGGCGATGGCGATGTTCCACTGCACCTGCATGGGGAGTCCTCCTCGGACAGCGGCGCCCGATAGCGAGCTGTGCAGTTTAGCCTCAGCCCATTCAACGCAACGCGAGGCGCAGGCGAACCGCTGCGCTTGCGCCGAGGACCCAGCGGCTATCGTGCCCACGCTCATCGAGGACAGGTGGCAGAGCGGTCGAATGCGCTGGTTTCGAAAACCAGTGTACCCTCCCGGGTACCGTGGGTTCGAATCCCACCCTGTCCGCCAATCCTCGCCGCAGCGTTGAAGGCTGTGCAGCAGGCGCCCGCTGTGCATGGTGCTGGCTGAGCGCCGGGCACGATGGTGCAATGGACGCAGCGGAGCCGGAGATCCTGGCGCCGGCGGGCGGGAGGGCAGCGTTCGAGGCGGCGCTGACCGCGGGGGCCGATGCCGTGTACCTCGGGCTCGGCGAGCTCGATGCCCGTCGCGGCGCCGAGGGCTTTCCGGTCGCCGAGCTGCCAGAGCTGGTCGCGCGGGCGCATGAGGCTGGCGCGCGCGTCCACCTGACGCTGAACATCGTCCTCGCCACCCGCGAGCTTGGCCGCGCCGCGCGCACGCTGGCCTGGGCCGAGTCGAGCGGGGTCGACGCCGTGCTGGTCTGCGATCCCGCGCTGCTGGCGCTGCGCTCCGCCTATCCCCGGCTCAGCTTCCACTGGAGCACGCAGGCCGGGGTCAGCTCGTCGGCCGGGGTGCGCGCGGCGCGTGCGCTCGGTGTGCAGCGGGTGGTGCTGGCCCGCGAGCTGTCGCTCGCCGAGATCGCGGCCTGCACCGGCCTCGGCGTCGAAACCGAGGTCTTCGTGCAGGGCGCGTTGTGCTTCGCGGTCAGCGGGCGCTGCAGCATGACCTCCTGGGTCGGCGGGCGCAGCGGCAACCGCGGCACCTGCACCTCGATCTGCCGCGTCGGCTGGAGCTGCAACGGCGGGGCCCTCGCGCGACCGCTCGACATGAAGGACCTCAGCGCCGTACGCGTCGCAACGCAGCTGCGCGCGCTCGGCGTCAGCAGCTGGAAGATCGAGGGGCGGCTGAAGACCGCGCCCTGGGTGCAGGAGGCGGTGCGCCTGTGGCGACGGGCGCGCGCCGGCGAGGCCGATCCGGCGCAGCTGTGGCAGGAGGCGCAGCGCCTCGGCGCCTATGCCGGACGCGAGATGACCGACGCCTATCTCACCGGCGCGCGCGTCGGCCTGGTGCATCCCGACGATGGCCGGGCCCCGGGTCTCGGCGCCGCCGTCGGCGACCAGGATCCGCCGCGGGTCCTGGACCTGCGCTGCCGCCCCGAAGACCGCGGGCTGCGCTGGCTGGCGCAGTGCGCCGGCCAGGAGCTGTCCTTCGTCACCCAGCGGCCGCAGGCGCATCCCGGCCGCGCGCTCGACTGGGCAGCGCTCTGCGCGCGCCTGCGCGCCGCGCTGCCCGAGGGCGCGGTCCTCGGCGCCTGCCTCGACGAGACCGGCGGCCTGCGCCTGCCGCGGCGCACCGTCAACGAGGTGGTGGCGCGGCTCGCCGCCTGGCTGCGGCCGCGCGCCGATGGCATCGATCGCCTGCAGGTGGTGATCCCGGAAGCGGCGCGGCGCATCCTCGCCCCGCCAGCGCCCCACCCCGATAACCGCCTCGACCTCCGGTGCTCGCCGACGCGGCTGCGCTGCGACCTCGCGGCGCTGCCCGCGCTCGCGCCGGCGACCGGCGACCTGCCGATCGCCGTCGAAGTCCGCGAGCGCGCGGCGGTGCTGCGGGCGCATCAGCTGCTCGGCGCGCGGCTGATCGCCGCCCTGCCGCCGGTGCTCTACGAGCACGAGCTGCCAGACGCCGCTGCCGTCTGCGCCTACTGCGCGCAGCACGGCATCGCCCTCGAAGCCAACGGCTGGGACGGCTGGATGCTGGCGCAGGACGCCGGCTGCCGCGAGCTGCACGGCGGGCCGGGGCTCGCAGTGCTCAATCCGCTGGCGGCGCAGGCGCTCGCCGCCCAGGGCTGCCGCAGCGTCCACGCCCTGCCCGAGGCCGATGACCGCCAGCTCGCCGATCTCTGCGCGGCCTGCGCTGTGCCGCTGATCATCACCGTCTTCGGCCGTCCGCCGCTGATGTACACGCGCGCCTGGAGCCAGGCGCCGCCGTGGACGATGCGCGATGCCCGCGGCAGCATCGAGATCGCCCCGCGCCAGGAAGGGGCGGTGATCGCGCTGCGGCCCTGCCAGCCCTACGACTGGCGGGGGCTGGCCTATCCCGGGATCCGCGCCGCGGCGCTGGAGATGGACCTCTGCGCCAGCCCGGATCCGCTGCGCGAGTGGCGGCAGCCGCGCCGGCCCGATGCGGCCCGCTTCAACCTCGGCCGCACGCTGGTGTGACTTGCACGATGCGCCGGCCTGGCATACTGTTTTCCCGCACGCGCTGGGGTGTCGTCTAACGGTAGGACTGCAGACTCTGGCTCTGCCTATCGGGGTTCGAATCCCTGCACCCCAACCACCAGCCCCGACTCCGGTCGGGGCTGTTTCATGGAGCGGATCGGGCTCGCGGCGCTGTCCGGCATCGGCACGCAGCGTGCGTTGCTCCGGCGTGCCTGATTCGCTGCTCATCGGTCTCTCGGCCCTGCTCGCCCATCGCCGCGCGATGGAGGTCACCAGCCACAACCTGGCGAATGCGGCGACCGAGGGCTACACCCGCCAGCGCGTCGACTACCAGCCGCCGCCGCCAGAAGAAGAAGTGCGGCCCGGTCCCCTCGGCCGCGGGGTCGACATCGGTGCCGTCCGTCGCGTTGCCGACGCCCTGATCGATGAGCGGCTGCGCGCCTCGGCATCCGAAACCAGCCGGCTCAAGACGCTGCGCGACCACCTCAAGACGATCGAGCTGGTGTTCAATGAACCGGGCGGACACGGGCTGTCGGCCGTCACCGATCGCTTGTTCCAAGTCTTCCATGACCTCTCGCACAATCCAGAGGCGGCGGCCCTGCGCTCGGCCGCCGTCCAGGAGCTCGAGACCTGGACAAGCACGATCAACGACCTCGCGCAGCGCCTGCAGGGCCAGATCGCCGATGCCAACGCTGCGATCGCCAGCCAGGTGCATGGGGTCAACGAGCTGACCGAACAGATCGCCCGCCTGAATCAGCAAATCCGGCGGCAGCGGCTGGTCGGCGATCAACCCAACGATCTGATCGATACCCGCGCGCGCTTGCTCGGCAAGCTCTCGGAGTTTCTAGAGATCCAGGTGCGGCATGATCCGCGCGATGGCAGCGTGCTGATCGACGCCGCCGGCACCATGCTCGTCGGCACCGAGAGCGCCAACCCCCTGCGAGTGGTCAAGGACACGCAAGGCCGCACGGCGATCGTCGCCCCTGGCGGCGGTCTCTTGCGGCCCGAGGGGGGATCGCTCGCCGCCCTCGACAGCATCGCTCGCACGATCGTGCCGGATATGGTCGCGAGACTCGACCAGCTGGCGATGACCATCGCCAAGCGCCTGAACGCGCTGCATGCCACCGGGACCAGCCAGGCGATGCAGGCGACGACCTTCGTTGCCGAGTTCCTCGTCCCGAGCGCACACCTGCACACCGACCTCGACGCCGACGCCCTGCAGCGCCGCGAAAGCCAAGCGAGCGGCTTCCCGCCCTGGCTGCGCCCCTCTTTCACCGACGCCAACGGGATCGCCGCGGTGCGCAACTGGACGATCAATGTCCGTAACATCCGCACCGGCGAAGCGCGCAAGTACACCGTGCGCTACGATCCGGCGTCCGGCAACGGCGGGCGCTCGCTCAACGACCTGGTGCGCGCGATCAACACCGGCCAGAGCGGCGGCTTCAGCGTCTATCCCCCCGACAGCGTCGGCATCCCCGGCGTGCGCGCCAAGGCAGTGGGGGTCGAGGGCGGCTGGCAGCTCCAGCTGACCACTGAAGGTCCGTACGCCATCGACTTCTCGCCGGCCCTCGACCTGCGGCCACACCGCCAGCAGTGGGGAGGTCCGCAGGTGACGGTCAGCACGGTGAGTCCGATTCCGCCGCAGGTGCCGCGGCGCCTGCAGTTCGAAGTCGAGCCCGTGACTCCAGGATCAACGCAGCTGCAGCTGCGGATCACGACGCGCTCGGAGAGCGATGGCGCCTCGACCACGCACGGCGTGATCCCGCTCTCCACCCTGCCGATCACCGTGCCCGTGCCCGGCATCGGCGGCAGCGGACAGCTGTCGGTGACGCTGGCGGCGGGGACCTATCGCGCCGGCGATCGGTTCGTCGTCGAGCTCAACGCGGCGGGCCAGGTCCTCCAGAAAGGCACGAACCTCCCTGGCACCTATGTGCAAAACACCGAGCGCCCAGCCGCTGACGCCGGTTTCGCGATCCGTGGGCGCTACACCGGCTCCCTGACGCTGACCACCAGCGGCCAGCCTCAGCCGCCCTACACGACCTGGGCGATGGAGGTGTTGAGTGCCGGCACGATCGGCGTCAAGCAGAGCGACGACCCCTCCGATCCCCAGCCGCCAGTCGTGCAGTTCACATATTGGACGGGCGCCCCCGAAGCCCCGGTGCAGCGCACGCTGAGCGTGGTGCTCGACGACCGCTATCCGCCTGGCGCCCCGGTGCCGATCGCCGACGGCGTCTATGCCGTCTTCGAGGCCGGAACGCTGTCGGTCACTACGCCGGGCAACGCGACGCGCTTCACGGTCGATGCCGAACCCGACCAGGCCGGCTTGCTGACTGCCTTCGGATTCAACGGCATGCTCTCTGGCTCGGATGCGGCTTCGCTGCGCGTCGCTGACCGCCTGCGGCGCGACCCGACCCAACTGAACACCGCGCTGACTCGCGTCTCCGGCGACAACGCCAACATCCTGCGCCTCATCGCCAGCCGCAGCGAGAAGCTGTTCGCGGGCACCTTCACCTACGACGACACCTACAACGCGCTGCTGTCCGAGCTTGGCGTCCGCATCCGGCAGGCCGACCGACTCAGCGAAAACCAGGCGACCATCCGCTCCGCGCTGGAGCATCAACGCCAACAGATCTCCGGCGTCAACATCGATGAGGAAGTCGGCATGCTGATCTTGCAGCAGCAAGCCTACAGCGCCGCAGCGCGCGTCGTCGCCTTCGCGCGCGAGAACATCCAAACCCTGCTCGACATCGCGAGGTGACCATGCAGCGCATCACGCAAGCCGGCATGCTGTCGGCGGTCTATGCCAACACCTCCAGGACCCTGCTCCAGCTTGCCACCTACCAAGAGCAGCTCTCGACCGGCAAGAAGCTGAACCGCATCAGCGACGATGTCGTCGCCGCCCGTCAGAGCCTGCGCTATCGCGCGGACGAACGCGCCTCGGCGAAGTGGTTGGACAACATCGAGAAGACGCTGGCCTTCATGGGCGCCACCGATGCCGCGCTCGCCGAAGTCGTGACCGTGCTCGACCAGGCGAAAGCGCTCGCCGTGCAAGGTGCTAACGGCAGTCAGGACGCCGCTTCGCGCGGTGCTCTCGCGCAGGCAGTCGACAGCCTACTGACCCGTCTGATCGATATTGGCAACAGCGTCCATGACGGCCGCTACCTGTTCGGCGGCACCGCGACCACGGAAGACAAGCCCTTCGCGCTGTCGGCCGACGGCTCGCGCGTCGACTACCGCGGCGATCTCGACGCCTTCCGCGTCGAGATCGGACCGAACTCCGCGATCGAGGTCAACCAGAACGGACACAAGCTGTTCAAGGAGCGCGTCGATCTCTTCGCGGCGCTGATCGGCCTGCGCGATGCCCTGCGCGCCAACGACGGCGCAGCGGTGGCGGCCTCGCTCACGACGATCGATGCCGCGCATCGTCATGCCAACGACCTGCTCGGCTCGATGGGCGGCCGCATCCAGCGCCTGGAGCTGGCGCGCACCCAACTCGAGGCCAGCCAGCTGTACCAGCGAGAGCTGGTCAGCCAGGCCGAGGATATCGATTTTCCGGAGGTGGTGTCCAAGCTGCAGCTGACGGAGATCGCCTTGCAGGCCGGGCTGCAAACCGCCGCGCGCACGCTGACCTCGACGCTGCTCGACTTCCTGCGCTGACCACGGTCGGCGCCGCCGCGATGGACTGAGCGGCAGCGGGCATACAAGGATCAGATCCTTCCGATGCCGCGCATCGCCATCATCTCCGACATCCATTCGAATATGGCCGCGCTGGAGGCGGTGCTGCGCGACATCGATCATCAGCGCGTCGACGCGATCTACTGCCTCGGCGACATCGTCGGCTACGGACCGCAGCCAGTCGAGGCGATGATCCGCATTCTCGAAGTGTGCACCCCGGGCAAAGTGATCCTCGGCAATCACGACCACGCTTCGATCTACGAACCGATCGGCTTCAACGCTGCGGCGCGCAACGCCGCGCTGTGGACTAACAGCCAGATCCGCGCTGGAATGTTCGGCTGGCTGACCGGCAAGAAGCGGCGCTGGGAGTGGCTGAAGAATCTGCCGACGAGCTTCACCGAGGGCGATGTGCTGTTCGTCCACGCCAGCCCGCGCAACCACTTGGAGGAATACATCCTCGAGGAGCACACCCTCGGGCGCAGCTATCTCGGCGAGGACCCGCGGCAGCTGCTCGAGGAGAACTTCGCGCTCGTCCCGCACACCTGCTTCATCGGCCACACCCATCGCCCCGGCGTCATCACCGGCGACGACTTCGCGTGGCACAGCATCAAGTCGCTGAACTACCGCTGGGTCATCGACCAGCGCAAGACGATCATCAACGTCGGCTCGGTCGGCCAGCCGCGCGACCAGGATCCGCGCAGCTGCTACGTGATCTTCGACGGCGAAAGCGTCGAATGGCGGCGCGTACCTTACGATATCGAGGCGACGCGGCGCCTGATCTACGCCAACCCGCACCTCGACAACCACCTCGGCGATCGTCTGCTCGTAGGGCGCTGAGCATCGCTGCTGGACGCACGGCGGTGATCGATAGAGTATAAGCTTTCGCGAGGCACCCATGCCGAAGATGAAGTCCCACAAGGCCAGCCGGCGTCGCCTGCGCCTGACGCGCAACGGCAAGGTCGTCCGCACCACCGCCGGGGTGCGCCATCTGATGGCCGACCGCAGCCCCAAGACCAAGCGGCAGCGCCGGCGCAAGTCGATCAACACCAACCAAGGCATCGTCAAGCGCGCGCGCTTCGCGCTGAGCGCCAACTGCAACGCGCGCTGAGCCATCCCTGGCCATCGAACCCAAGTAGGGCGATCCCTCCCCGCCGCCAGGAGCGGGCCGTCATCACGGAGGTCATATGCGAGCGACCAATGGTCCGGCACACCACCGCATGGTGAAGCGGCTGAAGAAGCGCGCCAAGGGCTACTACAGCGGGCGCCACAAGATGTATCGCGTCGCTTGCGAGGCCGTGCGCCGCGCCGAGCAGCACAGCTTCATCGGCCGCAAGCTGAAGAAGCGCCAGTTCCGGCAGCTGTGGATCAAGCGCATCTCGATCGCCGTCCGTCAGCATGGCCTGACCTACAGCCGCTTCATCGCCGGCCTCGAGAAAGCGGACATCCGGCTCGACCGCAAGCAGCTCTCCGAGCTGGCGATCCACCAGCCGGAGGCCTTCGCCGCGGTCGTCGCCAAGGCCAAGGAAGCGCTCCGCGCCGCCTAGGCTCATGCCCGACGGCGAGGCCCCGCTGCCAGCGGAAGCCGCCGCCGCAGGCAGCGCGCGCTACATCCACCCCCTGCGCATCGGCGATGTGCAGCTGGCCAACAACCTGCTGCTGGCGCCGATGGCCGGCTACACCAATGTCGCTTTTCGCCTGATCGCCAAGGAGGTCGGCGGCTGCGGCCTGGTCGCCAGCGAGATGGTCGCGGCGATCGGCCGCCCGACCGCGGCGCAGGCTGAGCGCTTTGGCACGCTGACGCGCACCGTGCCCGCCGAGCGGCCGATCGCGATGCAGGTCTACGGCCGCGAGCCCGAACTGTGCGCTGCTACCGCCGCCGCCCTGGAGCGCGCTGGCGCCGATATCATCGATCTCAACTGCGGCTGTCCGGTGCGCAAGGCCAAGCAGGCCGGCTGCGGCGTCGCGCTGATGCGCGAGCCGGAGCAGGTCGGGCGCATCATCGCAGCGATGCGCCGCGCCACCAGCCGGCCGGTGACGGTGAAGATGCGGCTCGGCTACGATGTCCAGCACCGCAACGCCGTCGAGGTCGCGCTGGCCGCCGTGGAGAACGGCGCGAGCGCGGTGTGCGTGCATGCGCGCACCGGCGAAAGCAAGCATGGGATGCCGATCGACCTCGGCGGGGTGGCGGCCGTCCGCGCCGCCCTGCCGCCGGCGATCCCGGTCATCGCCAATGGTTCGCTCGACAGCGCCGCCGCGATCCGCGCCGCCAAGGACGAGGCCGGCGCCGACGGCTACATGATCGGCCGCGCCGCCTGCGGCGATCCCTGGCTGTTCCGCAACCTGATCGCCGAGCTGACCGGCGCCCCGCGCTACCAGCCGAGTTTGGCCGAGCGCCGCGCCCTCCTCCAGCGCCACTTCGACCTCATCCTCGAGCTCTACGGCGAGGAGCGCGGGGTGCGCGTGATGCGCAAGTATGCGTTCTTCTACTGCAACGGCCTGCCCGGGGTGCGGCGCTTTCGCGCCGAGTTCTGCCGCATCGCCAGCCGCGCCGACTTCGCGCGCGTCACCGCCGACTTCTTCGCCGCCCTCGAGCGCGGGGAGCTCAGCGGCCCGGCCGAGCACCTCGTGCTGGCCGACGATGCGGCGGACGCCGAGCCGTGAGCGGCGCCAATCCGTACGATGGCAGCTGCGCGCTGGCGCTGCCGCGCAGCGTCGAGAGCCTGCCGCTCCATCGCTGGCGCCCCGGCGCGCGCGCGCTGGTCGTCGGCTCGCGCGACGGCGTGTCGTTCACGCCGGACCTGGCGCGATGCGACGGCAACAGCTTCCGCCGCCCGCTGACCACCGCCCTGGTCGACGCCCTGCTGGCGCGCAGCGGCTGCCGCACGCTCGCCCTGGCCTGGAGCAGCACGCTGTCCTACCCGCGCGCCGCCGCGGCCTGCCTGGCGGCGTCCTGGGAGTCGCTGCTCGTCTGCGCGAACGGCTGGGGCGATCCAGACCTCCTCGAGCAGCTGCTGCCGCGCGCCGCGGCCTGGCTGCTCGCCGTCGGTCCCGAGCCCGGGCCGCTGGCCGCGCGCATCGTCGCCGGCGCGCGTCACCTCGAGGTCCTCGTCGGCTGGCGCGATCCGCGCGCGCCGCTGCCGCCGCTCGCCTGGGAGCGCGTCGCCGCCATCCATCTGCAGCCGCTGGCCGCCGAGCTGGCAACCGCCGAGGCGCTCGCTGCCGCCTATCGCGCAGCGCGCGCGCAGTGGCCGGGCCCGCTCTACGACGAGGCGCATCGGCGCGACGAGTGCCCCTGCGGGGCGACGCTGGTGTGGCGCGCTGGCGCGCGTGCGCGCCGCGATGCGCTCGGCGACGACGCGCGCTGCCGCGCCTGCGGCCGCGCCCACGCCTATGCGCTGGCGACCGGCCCCGCTTCCTCCGAGGGATAGGAGCACAGCGGGCGCTTGGCGCCCGGCTGGTGGATCATCTCGTGGATGGTCGTGCGCCGAAAGATCTCTTCGACCCGCGCCAGCGCCTCGTCGACCGTGCGATGCAGGGGACAGAGGTCCGTGCCGTGGCCCTCGAGCTGCAGCGGGCAGCGATCGATGCGGGCGATCGGATCGACGGCCTGCACGACATCGTAGATCGTCAGCTCCTTGGGATCGCGCACCAGCGTGAAGCCGCCATGCAGCCCGCGCTGCGATGCCACCAGGCGATGGCGCGCCAGGTTCTGCATGATCTTCGCGAGGTAGCCGACTGGAACCTTGGTCGCGCGTGCGATCTCCTCCGTCGTGTGAGCCTCGCCCGCGTTGTCGGCCAAGAACACGATGGCGCGCAGGGCGTAGTCGGCGGTGTTCGAAATCACGCGCTCGATTGTGGAGCCCGGAAGCGCTTTGAGAAGGCGCAGTGTCCGACGGCGCGCAGCCGCTGCACCTCAGCTACTCGCCGCCTCGCCCTTCTGGTTGCGCTTCGCGCGCAGGCGCTTGATGCGCGCCTCGCGGCGGCGGCGCTTCTCAACCTTGTTGTACTGTCGGCTCATGCGTTCCTCCTCTGGTTGAATGTTCGTGCTCCGCGCGCTCTGCGTCAAGCAGCCAGCGGCGGATCGAGGCTAGGCCAGCGTCGTTGACGCCGTGCGCCGTCTCGTGCTCCTCGCAGACGATGCGCACCCCGTAGCGCGCGAGCGCGGAGAGCGGCGGCCGCGCCAGCGCCGGCGGCACCAGCGGATCGTAGCGGCCGAAGAGGCACAGCAGGCGCTGCGCCGCGGCGGCGCGGCCGAGGGCCGCCGGCCAGTCGGCGGTGCGATGCAGCCAGCCGCAGATGCACACGGCCGCCAACAGCGGCTCGGCATGTCGCAGCGCGACCTCGAGCGTCAGCAGGCCGCCCTGGCTGAAGCCGAGCAGGGCGATGCGCGACGGCGGCGTGGCCGTGCGCTCGGCCAGCTCGGCGAGCAGTCGCACCAGGCAGCGATGGCTGCGGGCGACGCCCGCGGCATCGACGACGAGCGGCGGGCCGAGGTCGATGTCGAACCACGACCAGCCGTCGCCGTAGGGATCCGGGGCCTGGGCATAGCAGACGCCCCAGCCGGCGAGGCCGAGCATCGGCACCACCGAGCGCCAGCCGCGGCGGTCATCGCCCAGGCCATGGAGGACGACGAGCAGCGGCCGCCCGGGCGCCGGCGGCTCAAGGTCGTACACCAGGTCAGCGCTCATCCGAGGCGCTCCAAGCCCTGCCGCGCGATCAAGGCGAAGCCCGTGCCTTCCGCCGCCAGCTGGCGCCAAAGCCGGCGGGCCGTCTCCGGGTCGCCGAAGGTCTCGCAGGTGAAGGCGGTCAGCGCCGCCAGCGGCGCGTGCATGAGATCGGCTCGAATCGTCTCCAGGCCTTCCAGCACCAGGCCGGCGGGCAGATAGCCCTGCGCCAGGCAGCCGAGCCGCGCCGCGAACAGCTTGGTCAGCGAAGTGCGCGAGGTCTCGAGCTCGTCGGTCAGGCGGAAGCACCAATCGAGATCCTCGCGCGCGCCCTCGATCAGCCCGATGCGGCGGCGCAGGCAGGCGCGCAGCACGCGCTCGACCGGCGTCGGATCCTCGCCCTCGAGCGCCGCCAGCACCGCCCGTCCCGCGCCGAGGCCGACGAAGGCCAGGCTGTCGCGCACGAAGTCGAAGAGCGCGGTCGGCCGCTCCTCGCCGCGTCCGATGACCATGATGGTGCGGCCGGGATCGTCGCCGCCCTGCAGCTCGCGCGCCAGGCGCGCGTAGTCGGCCAGCAGGCGCGGCTCGCGGATCCCGATGTTGAGCCCGAGCTCGCGCAGCCGCCGCATCGCCACCCGGCAGGCGGCGATGGCGACGGCGTCGTTGCGATCGACCGCGGTATTGAGCCACAGCCGCAGGTGATGCGCGAGCCAGCGCGCGAGGGTGGCGAGGATCGCGGTCTCGTCGGGACTGCCGCGCATCAGGATCGTCAGCTGCTCGAGGTCGTTCTCGACTTCGGCGGTGATCCCGCCATGCGCGACCTGGGCCCCGATCAGCGGCATGATCCACAGGCAGAAGCGCGTGCGGACGACATCGCCGCTCTCCTGATAGCCGAGCAGCTCGCGGATGGCGGCGCGCAGGCTGCTGCTGTGCCGCTCGTACTGCACCTTGGCGAGGACGAAGATCGCATCGCGCGCCAGCTCGTGCTCGATGTTTTCGGCGAGGAACGACCGCAGCGCCTCGGCGGCGACCGCGAGATCGCCGCGCTTGGCGATCGCCATGCAGCGCAGGAAGGCGGCCTCGGGCGCCAGCTCGCTGTCCGGATGCTCGGCGAGGAAGCGCGCATACCAGCGCTCGGCATGCTCGGACATGCCCAGGCGCAGCAGTTCGTCGCCGACGCGGTAGCTCGGCACCATCAGCGGCGCATGTCGCCGCTCGACGGCGATCGAGCGGATCACCGCCTGCGTCTTCCAGGTCGCGATCGCCAGCGTGCGACCCGGAGCGACCGAGATCGGGTTGATGTCGCGGAAGATCAGCGCGTCCTCGCTCTCCAAGCGCAGGCGCAGCGCCTGGCCCTCGCACTCGACGGTCAGGCGCAGGACGCGCGCCGCCTGCTGCAAGCGCGTCGTCGTCTCGCCCTCGCGCAGCGGGCGCATCGTCAGCAGCTCGGCGGCGTGGGGATCGGGCGCCCCGCGCGCGCGGCAGATCGCCAGCCAGCGGCCCTCGTAGGCGCCGTAGCGGAACTGGTAGCATTGCGTCGGATCGATGCCGCGCGTCAGAATCCAAAGCTCCTGCCCCTGGATGAGGTCGGCTTCGATGCTGAGGCGGACGTCGTCGCCGACTTCGATCGCCAGCGGGTAGATCTGCAGGCCGTAGCCGCCGAGCAGCAGGCCGCCGAGCTCGGGGTGATGCACCTGCCCGACCTCCTCGCCGCACCACGCCAGCGGCGGCACGCTGAACGGTCCCATCTCCGGGTTGGCCGCGAAGTCCCAGCGCCCGATGCTGCGCCACGCGCCGGCGCGCTCGCGCGCCAAGCGCTCGGCCTCTTGACGCGCATAGCTCTCGCTGACCTGGTTGAGCAGGGCGCGCAGCTCGAGCGCGAAGCGCTCGCAATCCGGATAGCGATCCTGGGGATCGCGCGCCAGCGCGCACTCGGTGATCGCGAGCAAGGCCGAGGGGGCCTCCGGCCACAGCTCGCGCAGGGTCTGCCGTTCGCCGCGGCGGATGCGCGCGATGAAGTCGATCAGCGCCTCCCCCGGCCGCATCTCCTGGGGGCTGTGCAGCGACATCAGCTCGACGAGGATGCAGCCGAGCGAGTAGACATCGCTGCGCTTGTCGACGATCGAGGAGCGGCCGAGCGCCTGCTCGGGGCTCATGTACGCCGGGCTGCCGAGGATCTGCCCGAAGTGCGTCGACCGCGCCAGCCGCGCGCTGGTGCGGCGATGGATCGCGGTGCTGTGGCGGTCGCTCGCATGGCTGCGCGTCGTGGACGACAGGCGGGACGACGGCACGGGAGCGACGGTCGGCAGCTGCCGCGTCTCGGTTTCCGGGTCGTCCATGATCAGCGTCGCAGCGTCGCTGCGCACCTGCGCGGCGGCGCGCTGCTCTGCGCGCTGCTCCGCATGCGCGAAGGCGGCGTCCCACGCCGCCTCCACCGTGAGCTCCTCATGGAGGTCGCGCGCCAGGCCCCAGTCGAGCACCCACAGCTCGCCGTAGCGGCCGAGCACGATGTTGGCCGGTTTCAGGTCGCGATGCACGACGCCCTGCGAGTGCGCGTACTGCATGACATCGAGCAGCTGCAAGAACGTCGTCAGGCGATCGACCAGCGGCCAGCTCCGCCAGTGCTGCGGCGCCTGGCGCAGCTCCTCGAGAACGCGGTCGAGGTCGCGGCCGCGGGCCAGCGTCATCACATAGCAGGGTCGGCCGGCGGCATCGCGCGCGTGCTCGAAGACGGTGCAGATCCCCGGGTGCTGCAGGCGCGCGGTGACACGGATCTCGCGCTCGAAGCGCAGCTGCATCTCACGATCGCCGAGCGCGGCCTCGAGGATCTTGATCGCGACCTCGCGCTCGAGGAACTCGTCCCAGGCCAGCCACACCCGACCGGTCGTGCCGTGGCCGATCTCGCGCTGCAGTCGCCACCGCTCGCCGATCAGCTCGCCAGCGCGATTGCTCGCCGTCGTCGGGCCCTCCGCAGTCATGGCGCGGGCATTCTCAGTTTGCGCTCGCGCTCCGCAAGCCTCGCGCTCAGTGCACCAGCGCCTTGGCGAAGACCTTGGGATCGACTTTGTCGAAGCCGCCACCGGCATCGAGGACCGTGCCCTTCAAGGCCGCCGCGGCGGGAATCCCGCACAGGGTGGCGACATCGGCCGTGTCCTGGGTCTCGAAGACCTTCAAGCCCTGGGCGCGCGCCGCCGCCACCCCGGCATCGAGCTGGCTCATCAGCGCCGAGCGCGTCCAGGCGATGGACAGACCGATGTAGCAGCCGTTGCGGCGATCGCCGACCTCGTGCTGGCCCTGCACGACGATCGGGCGCAGCGCCTGCTTGGTCGCGGGATACAGGCCGGAGCCCTGCAGGCGGCCGTCGTTGGGCGAGAGGGGAATGACGACGAACCACGGGCGATCGCGCGGCGCGCGGCGCGCATGCTGGGCGCACAGATGATAGACGCCGAAGACGTTGATGCGGAACACGCGCAGGTAGTCCTCGGGCTTGATGCCGACGAAGAGGCAGGGGTGGTTGATCGCGGCGAAGGGGTAGAGGTGGGTGAGCGCCAGGCCCTGCTGCTTCAGATGCTCGAGCACGGCATCGAGCTGCGCGCAGTCGCCCTGGTCGGCGCGCACCGGCAGCACGCGCCCAGCGCCCGCTTCCTCGCGCAGCCGCTCGGCCGCAGCGCGAATCTGCGCCAGCTCGCGGCTGCCGGTGATCACGACACTGGCGCCGCCGCGCAGGAAGTTGCGAGCGATCGCATAGCCGATGGCGTGGGGATCGGAGGCCCCGGTGATCAGGACGCCGGCGCCGGTGAAGGACACGCCGTTCGCGGCGGCAGACAGCAGCGCCGGAAAGCGCGGGTCGTCGACCAGCGCGGGGTCGATCTGCGGAACCCAGGTGCCGGCGGCCCCGTCGCCGATCCATTCGCCGAATGTTGCGCTCATGACGGCATCGTGGCGCGCGCCGCGATTGCTCAAGGCGCACTGCCGGCAGAATCGCTCTTTCGTGCACGCGTCCGCCGCGTTCCTCGCCGCCGCCATGCGCGCCGGTCGCATCGGCGCCGCCGCCCTCGCCTTCGGCGCCGCGCTCGCCGTCGATGACGATGCGCCGCCGCCCGGGATGGATGTCTTGCCCTGGGTGCGCGCGGCGGCAGCGGCGCTCAGCCCCCCGCCCTCGCCGCTGCCCGGCCGCCCCTGGTCAGACGATCTGGCAGCGCTGACCGCCCCCGATCCGACGCGCGCGGCGGGCGCCATCGCACGCCTCGTGCGCATCGGCAGCGCGGTGATCCCAGACCTCGCGATCCTTGCAGACGATCGCGACTGGCAGCTGCGCGCGCGCATCGTCCGCGTGCTCGCCGGCATCGGCGGCCGCGCCGTCGTGCCCCTGCTGCTGCGCCTCGCCGACGACCGCGAGCCGCGGGTGCGGCACACCGCCCTGCTGGCACTGGCCCGCGCCGAGGGGCCGGAAGTCTATCAGCGCCTCGTCACGGCGCTGGCATCCGCGGATCCCGACGAGCGCGCCCTGGCCGCGGAGGCCCTCGGCGGCTACGGCGATCCGCGCGCCATCCCCGAGCTGGCGCGCCGGCACGACGATCCCGACGCCCCGGCGCGCGCCGCCCAGCTGCGCGCCCTGCAGCGTCTCGTGCGCCGCGAGCGCGCCGTCCCCGTCGTCGAGGAGCTGCTGCACAGCGGCAGCGGCGAGGTGCGGCGCGTCGTCCTCGAAGCCCTCGCCGGGCACAACGACACGCGCCTGAGCCCGGCGCTCGGCGCCCTGCTCGACAGCCGCGACGCGCTCGAGGTGCTGCTGGCGGCGCGCGCGCTGGCGAGCGCGGGCGACGCGCGGGCGGTCGCGCCGCTGATCCAGCTTGCTGCCTCGGATCGCCTGCCCCAGCTGTGCGATGCCGCGGCCAGCACGTTGCAGCGCCTGACCGGCTACCGGGCCGGGCCCGGCAAGGCCTGGGAGCTGTGGTGGCGCGACCAGCGCGAGCGTTATCAGCGCCTGGCGGCCCGCGACGCGCTGATTGCGGAGCTGACGGCGCTCGACCGTCCGCTGCCCGATCTGAGCGCCTTCACGACGGAGGAGCTCGCGCCGCTGATCGACATCGCCATCGAGCAGCGACCAGCGCCGCCCTGGCTGCCGGCGCGGGTCCTCGCCGCCCTGCGCCGGGAGGGCGAGCGCTGGATCGAGCCGCTGGTGACGCGCATCGATGCCGAGGCCGACAGCGAGCGGCGCCTCGAGCTGCTGCTGCTGCTCGACGAGATCGGCGGCCCGGCGGCGAAGCCGGCCTTCGTCCGCCAGTTCACGCTGGTCGACGAGCGCGAAGCCGCGGCGCACGAGCGCTGGCGGCAGCAGCGGGTGGTGCCGCCGGACCTGCGTCCCGAACGCGCGCTCATCCGCCTGGCGCTGGAGCGGCGCTGAGCCGCCGCCAGTGGCGGAAGACCAGGACGCCGCGCGGCTCGCACGACAGTTCCTGCCAAGACTCCGCGTCCAGCTCGGGGAAGCGCACCGCGCCGTCGTGGCGTTCGTGGACCTCGGTGATGTAGAGATCGCTGGCCAGCGGCAGGGCCTCGGCGTAGACGCTGCCCCCCCCGATCACCATCGGACAGGGGTCGCCGCCGGCCCGCGCCGCCGCCAGGGCGGCCGACAGCTCGGCGAAGACCTCGGCGCCCGCGGCCTGATACGCGGGTTGGCGGCTAAGCACGAGATTGCGCCGTCCCGGCAGCGGGCGCCCGAGGCTCTCCCAGGTGCGCCGGCCCATGACCACGGCATGCCCCCATGTCAGCTCGCGGAAGCGGCGCAGGTCGGCGGGATGATGCCACAGCAGGCGCCGGCCATCGCCGATCACCCGCCCCGGCACGCTGTAGGCGACGACGATCGCCAGCGGCGGGAAGGCCGGCCGCGTCATCCGCGGGCGACCTCCTCGCCGCCAGCGGCGTACGCCGGCTGCTGGCGCAGCAGAGCCTCCACCCAGCGCCCGATCGGATCGGTCTCGAGGTTGACGCGGTCGCCGGGACGCCGCTCGCCGAGCGTGGTGTGCGCCAAGGTGTGCGGGATCACCGCGATCGCGCAGCGCGCCCCGCGACAATCGAAGGTGGTCAGGCTGACGCCATCGACCGCCAGCGAGCCCTTCTCGACCACCCGCACCCGCCCATCGGCGGGCAGCAGCAGCACGAAGCGCTCGCTGTCGCCCTCGCGGCGGCGCTCGAGGATGCGCCCGACGCCGTCGACATGGCCGCCGACCAGGTGTCCGCCCAGGCGATCGCCGAGCCGCAGCGCCCGTTCGAGGTTGAGGCGCTGGCCGGCGCGCCAGCTGCCGACAGTCGTGCGCCGGCGCGTCTCCAGCGAGCACGTGAAGCGCGCCTGCGCGCCGTGCAGCGCCTCCACCGTCAGGCACACCCCCTGGACGCAGATCGAATCGCCGATGCGGCAGCCCTCGGCGATGCTCCCGAGATCGAGGTGCAGGATGCTCGCGCCATCGCGGTGATCGACGGCGACGAGCGTCCCGACGGCCTCGATGATGCCGGTGAACATGTTCAGCGCTCGCTCGGTGCTCCCTGCATCAGCTGCAGGACGACATCGCGCGGGCAGAAGCACTCGCTGCTGTGCAGGCGCATGAGCAAACTGTCGCCCGCGCGCACGCCGCTGAGCGAGAACCACTCGGGGGTCAGGCGCAGCGCGCGCTGCTCCTCGGTCTGCTGCGCGACCGCCACCCGCTCGAAGATCAGCAGCAGGACGCCCTCGCTCTCGCCGCTGCGCTGCAGGCGATACCTCGCGCTCAGGCGATGCCGCGGCAGCACCCACTCGGCGCTGCCGTCCGCACCGCGCAGCTGCAGCGTCAACCGCAGGCGCTCGCCATCCCGCCACTGCCACGCGCCATCGAGCGCCATCGTCAGCGGCGGCAGGGCGGGCGGCGGCGGCAGGGCCCGCTGGGCGCAGCCGAGCAGCGTCGCCACCGCCAAGACGGTCGCCAGCGCGGGTCTCAGAAGCGATAGCCGAGCGAGAGGCCGAAAGACGGCGCGAGGATCTCGGTGTCGACCGAGGACAGATAGACGCCGTCGGAGAGCGCGCTCGTGTTCCAGATGTAGCGCGCCTCGCAGCCGAGCTGCAGGCCGATCGGCGTCGTCGCGTACAGGCCGATCCGGCCGCCGAGCTCGAAGGACATCCCGAACAGGCGCTCCTGGAGGGTGCCGCCCGGCACCGGGATCGCGGCGTTGGCCCACTCGACCTCGGTGTAGCCGATACCGATCCACGGATTGCCCTCGAGGTGCACGCGCCAGCCGTTGTGGCAGGCGAACTCGACGCCGAGCCCGAGCACATGCCAGTTGACGCCGATGTTCTGGTAATCGACATCCGGCCGGATCGGCGCCACCACCCGCTGGGCGATGCTCATCGCCGTGTAGGTGAGCTCGAGGCCGCCGAGGATGTCCCAGCCCTTGTCTTCGCCCCAGCTGATGATCGCCGGCGGCTTGCGGTCGCGCGGCACGCGCGAGGGCGTGAAGCAGTTGATCGGAATCGCGCTGCAGATCGGACCGTAGGTCATCAGCGAGTAGCGGCGCGCGCTGTTCCACTCGAAGGCGCGATCCGCGGCCAGCTCGCGGCCCTCGGCTTCGGCGTCATTGGCCAGGAAGAGGTAGGTGAAGCGCAGGTCGGTGTAGTTGGCGGGATCCGGTTCCGTCACCTGATACTGCACCCGCTGCCGCGGCTGCAGCGGATCGTCATACTCCAACGCTGCGACTGCGCCGCACACGGCGACCAGGGTCAACGAGAGGTGCAAGGTGCGCAAGGAAGACATGGTCGCTCCTCGAAAGCTCGATCAGGGAGTTGCTGATGAAGTCGGTGCTCGCTCGGCAGAGAGCGCGGCACGGCTGGTGATGCCCTGCCGCTCCTGTTCCGGAGTCGGGATGAAGCCATACGCGCGCCAGCAGCGAACCCACCCCTGGCGGCTGTAGGCGATGACGGGGATGGAGGGCGCGAAGCCGTGCTGATGGCTGACGACGCCTTGGATCGTCTGCTCTTCCGGCAGCAGGTCCTGGGCCGAGAAGGTGCTCTGGATCTCGCCGCTGCCGCGGTGCACCTGGATCACGCGGCGGGTGCGCCGCTCCGTCAGGTACAGATGGAGGGGCGTCGCGCCGATCAGCGCATCGACGCTGCCGACCTGCCACAACACCCCCATGCGCTGCACGGGGACCGCGAACTTGCTGGCATCGGCGCGCGCAATCGTGTCGGCCTGGGCGAGGATCGCGGTCAGGCCGCCGATTCGCGGATCGGGATTGTCGACCCACACATAGAGCCGGTCACCGTCGCCCGGGAACCAGAACGGGCGGCGCCGCACCGCCCCCCGTAAATGCAGCTTGCCGAGCTGTTCGCCGCTCATGGCGTCGAGCGCGACAACGGCATTGGCTGCCGTGCCCGCGTAGACGACGCGCTGGCGCACGGTCACCCCGCCGTCGATCGCGCCGCCGAGATCGCGCTCCCAGACCAGCGAGCGCTCGAGGCGATAGCAGCGGACGAAGCCCGCTGTGTCGCTGGCGTAGATCAGCTGCTCGCGCTCGACCGGCGCGGCGCGGACGATGCCCGCCGTCGGCATCTGCCAAGCGATGAAGGGGAACTTCTTCTGCTGCGCGGTCAGCGGCTGATGCAACCCGACGACCTGGATCTTGCCCGTCCAGTCGCCGATGAAGCCGCGCGCGCTGCCTTCCGTGGGGCCGGCGAACACCGCGCCGGTGCTGGCCGAGAACGGCAGCTCCAGGCGCCAGATGCGCTGCCCTGTCGCGACATCGAAGCAGTGCAAGACATCCTGGATGATAACATAGAGCCGATCATCGACGATCACCTCGCGCTCGCGCTGTCCGGGCAGGAGCTGGCGCTGCACGAAGGGATCGCCCTCCGCCGCTCCCGGCAAGGGCTCGCTGACCCAGCGCGTCACCCCGGTCTGCAGCTCGACGCAGTGGATCTCATGCGTGCCGGCCAGCTGGAAGAACACGAGCTCCGGGACCTGCGGCGAGACCCAGCTCCGCACCACCGGCTGCGGCAGCGGCAGGTCCCAAGCGACCTCCAAGGGCAGCGCCTTCGGCTCCCCCGCGCGCAGCGGGGCCCCGCCGGCGCTCGCCGCCAGCCACAGCGCCGCCCACACCATCGCCAGCACGCACCCGATCCGTCGCCCGCAGCACCTGCCGCTCACGACCGTTCCTCCTGACCTGTCGTCAGCGCCGGGCTCTCGCCGCGCGCGACGAAGTACGCCTTGAAGCCCTGCGCCACCGCCAGCACATCGATGCCCGGCACCTCGAGGCGAAAGAGGTAGGGCCGGCCTGCGGCGCGGCGGCGGCAGTCCTCGATGCAGGCATCCCAGTCGCCGCCGTAGAGGCACTGCACCGCCGCGATCAGCTGCCGTGCGCCCGCCGGCAGCCCGGCGAGCAGCTGGGCGAGGGGCAGCGCCGGATCGAAGGGGGAGTGTCGCGCGCGCGTCATCGGGGAAGGCTGGCCTGCAGGTCGGGCAGCTGCGGGTACCGCTCGCGTTGCTCCTCGTAGTACGGCCAGAAACGCTGGCCGATCGCCGCATCGAGGCGTCCGAGGCGGTCCGTGATATGGTCGAGGAAGTAGTTGCTATACGCCACCGTGCGCAGCGTCTCAAGGCGCTGGAAGGAGGGCTCCCAGCGGTAGCCGTAGCGCACGAGCTCGAAGGCATCGTCGTCGCGGTCGTACTCATCGCCGGCCCGCCGATACTCGAGGACCATCGTCCGCCGCAGCACCTTGGCAGTAAAGAAGTTCTCCGGCTTGCCCGGCTCCGCGGGCGGGAACTTGACCCGGATCTTGTTGCTCAGCCCGTGAATGCGGATGGTGATCTCGTCGCCGTAGTCGGAGAGGCGCGGGAACAGCAGGACGACGTGCGCTTCGCCGACCAGCCAGCCGCGGGTGTCGTAGGACGCATCCTCGATGTCGCTCGCCTGCACACGGCTCTGGCCATCGCAGGGCGGCAGCGGGTACTGGCGCAGCATCTGGGTCGTCAGCAGTTTGCGGCTCTCGATCTCCTCGACGCGCTCCTGCACCCGACGCGCCACCGCCTGCCAGGTCGGCTCGCCGAGATCGGGGAAAGCGTACGACTCCTGGGGCCCGGAGCCCGGCGGTTCGTCAAGTAGACGGATGCGTGTACCGTTCTCGGTCGTCGCCAGCGCAGTCAGCAGCAGCGTCCGGGTCCGCGGCGCGCTCTCCAGGCGCTCGAGCACGACGGAGTCCTCCTGCTCGACGCCCTCGACGCGCAGCCGCACGCCGTGCTCGGTCTCGATGCGCGCGCGCTCGTACTCCTTGGCGATCGCCTGCAGCACCTCGTGGTAGCCGCGCGCGCGCAGCGCGAGTTGGCTGTCGTCGCTCACCGCCAGGTTGCGCACCGTGAACAGCAGGTAGTGGAAGCGGTGCTCGCGGCCGTTGCGGCCGACGATGGAGACGCGGCCGAGACGACCGGGGATGAACTGCATCTCGTAGACATCGAGCTGCCGTTTCTCGAGCATCTGCTGCAGCTCGGCGAGCTCGGCCTGGTACTCGGGCGTCGGCTGCGCGCCGACGGCAGCGGCCGCGCTCCCCACCGCCGTGCAGGCGAGCAAGAGCCAGCGCACACAGTGTTGACGGCACGGCATCATGCGATCCCTAGCGATGAAGCATCAGGGTAGAGAGGGTGTTCAGAACGCGCAAGACAGCCTGCCGCCCGTGCACGGCGATGTATCAGACAGGCAGCGCCGCTCACTTCCGCTTGCCCTCCTTGCCCTCGGGACGGGGCTTCTCGTCCTTCGCTTGCGCCGCGCGCGCGGCCGCGATCTGCAGGGCGAGCGCGCCGCCGACCAGCAGGACGACGCTGAGGACGATCAAGGCGATGCCGGCCTGGTTGATGCCGCGCTCGGTGGCGAGCAGCGGCCAGTACCAGCCGATGCCGACGGCCAGCGCCCCGGCGACCAACACACAGCTCCAGCCAGCGAGCGTCCGCCACGGCGGGATCAAGAGCAGGACGCCGAGCACGACCTGCACCAGGCCGACGACGATCCGGCCCCAGCCGGCGGGCAGGATGCCGCCGCTGGCCAAGGAGACGAGGGTGACGCCGTAGCGGCCGACGGGATCCTCGGCCTGCACGGGAGCCTCGGGCAGCAGCTTGAGCAGCCCGAAGGCGATCAGCAAGACTGCGAGGGCCGTCAAGGCCAGCCAGCTTATGAAGGACGCGATGGACGCTCGCCACTTCGCCGACATGCTGGCAGTGTGCGAGCGGCCGGCGATGAGCAACCGCGCGCCGTCAGCGCGCAGCGAAATGCTTGCTCAACCGCGGCCCATCCTGATCAGCATAGGTGTTGGCGCAGCTTCCGTAGGGCCGAGCGCAGGGGCGACTCAGCCGCTCGTAGGCCATTGCGCACAGCGGCTGCCCGTGGCGCACGATCAGGCCATCCTGATGCGGTCGCACCTCGAGCACCGCCGGCGCGCCGGGCGGCCGGCCCGCGATCTGCCCCCAGCCGGGATCGAAGAAGCCCGCGTAGTGGGCGCGGAACTCGCCAGCGGTCGCCTCGTAGGGGACCATCTCGCCGGCGAGGTGCCGGGGCACGACGACCCGCTCCGCGGTCGCCAGGATGTAGAAGCGTCCCTGCTCGAGGAACAGGTAGCCGCGGCGCGGGCGCGGCAGCGGCTCGAAAAAATCCTCCGGGCTGTGGGTGGCGGAGCGCGTCAGGTCGAGCGGCACATGCGTCGGCTTGGCGACGAAGCCGACGATCTCGCGCGCCAGGTCGGCGGTCATCACCACCCGGCCATCGAACACCACCTGTTCGGGGCAGGGTCGCCCGTCGCGCCAGGCCAGCGCGCTGCGCCGGTGCTCGGCGAGCAGTTCGCTCTGCGTCAGCAGCTGGCGGCCGCGAAAGAAGATCGCCTGATTGAGCGAGACGCCGGCGACGATCAGCGCGTGGAAGCTGCGCGGGATCAGCTCGAGCCACACCGCCCCGCGGTAGCCTGCGGGCAGGCGGTCGTAGCGCGGCGAGCCGTCAGCGAGGACGCGGGTCGCGACATCGACCCGCCCGGTCGAGCTCTTGCCGTTGCAGTAGGCCTCGACGCCGGGCGGCAGGGCGAAGCGCTCGTTGAGGCGCACGACATAGACTTGGCCACGCGCCAGGCAGACAGGCCGCGAGAGATCGAGGCGCTCCAGGGCCATCGCACGCAGCAGGTCGGCGACGCGCTCGCCCGGCAGCGGCAGGAGGGACCCCGGCAGGCGATAGCCCTCGTCGCTCAGCGTCAGGTCGAGCGAGCTCGGCTGGATCAGCGTCTCGGCGATGCCAGATGGCGAGGCGATCGCCTCGGCGGCGATCAGCGAGCGGATATCGTCGTCGGTGGCGGTGCCGTGCAGGGCGAGCGCGTCGGGGTCCGGCATCACGGGGCATTGAGCGGCTCGCGCTCGCTGAATGGCCAGAGGCCGACCAGGCGCCGCACCTGCAAGCGCGCGCGCGAGAGCGCCAGCTGCGCCGCGACCAGCCCGCTGTCGGCCTCGAAGCGGGCGCTGATCGCATCGGCGTCCTCGAGCGCCGTCGCCAGGCCCTGCTTGTAGCGCGCGCGGACCTCGTCGGCGTTGGCGCGCGCCAACCGCGCGCGCGCCTCGGCCTGCTGCAGGGCGGCCTCCGCGGTGCCGAGGTCGGCGAGCGCGGTCTGCAGGTCCTTGCGCAGGGCGCGCAGCTGCCGGGTGCGTTCGAGCCCGAGCTCGCGGCGCTGAGCCTCGGCTTCGGCGATCGCGCCCTCGCGGTCGCCGCCGTCGTAGAGCGTCCAGGTGGCGACCAGCGACAGCGTGACGACGGTCGTCTTGTCGCCGGCCGCGCGCAGCGGATCGTTGGTGTCGTAGGCGCTGGCCTCGGCGCGCGCCACGACATCCGGCACCCAGCGCCCGTAGCCGGCGCGGCGCCGCTGTTCGGCCGCCGCCTCGCGCAGCTGCAGCGCCTTGAGATCTCCGCGGTAGTACAGCGCCAGCCGATGCAGGGTATCGATGGCGGGATCGGGGATCTCGATCGTCGGCGGCTCAGCGAGCGCCCCGCCGAGCGGCTGGACGATCAGATCCTCGAGCGCCAGGCGCAGGTTCGCGGTGTAGTTGCGCGCGCGCGTCAGCGCCAGCTGCGCGGTCGCCGCCTCGAGCTCGGCGCGGATGACATCGGTGCGCACCGCCAGCCCGGCGTCGAGCCGCGCCTGGGCGTCGGCGACCGCCGCGCGCGCCACCGCCAGCCGATTCTCGGCCGCGACCACCTGCCGCTCGGCCGCCAGCGCATCGAGGTAGAGCGCGGCGACGCTGTAGGCCAGCGCGCGGCGCATCTCCGCGCCCTCCAGCTGCTGGGCCTGCAGCGCATAGCGCGCCGCCGCCAGCCCCGACCAGGCGCTGGCGCGCAGCAGCGCAATCTCGGCCGCGGCACCCCAGGCCGCCGTCTCGTGGGCATCGCCGCCGTGCGGGACCTCGTCGCGATCGGAGGTCGACAGCGAGCCCTGCAGGCGGACGCTCGGGCGCAGGGCGGCCGCCGCGCGCTGGCGCTGCGCTTCCGCAGCGCGGATGCGCGCCGCGGCGATCGCCGGCGTCTCGTGCCGGAACAGCGCCAGGGCGATCGCCTGCGGCGCGCTGAGCGCCGCCGGCGAGGGCGCAAGCGACGCCGCCGTGCCCTCGGCGCCGGAAAGCGGCGTCGAGGCAGTGGCCTCCGTCACTTCTCCCGCCAGCAGGACGCCAGCAGTCAGCGCCAGCGCGACCCAGACTCGTCGCATATCGACCCCTTTGCGGAGTGTTCGTCGCGGGCGGCGCTGTAAAGACGGCGCGCGGCGCGGCGCCGCTTCCTTCCGCGCCGCGCGCCGTGCAATCGAGGGCGTGGACTACCTCGTCATCGCCCGCAAGTACCGCCCGCAGTCGTTCGCCGAGGTCGTCGGCCAGGAAGCGGTGGCGCGCACGCTCACCAATGCGATCCGCCTGCACCGCGTGCACCACGCCTACCTGTTCACCGGGCCGCGCGGCGTCGGCAAGACCTCGATGGCGCGGATCTTCGCCAAGGCGCTGTGCTGCGTCAGCGGCCCGACCACCGAGCCCTGCGGGGTGTGCGAGCACTGCCGGCGCATCGCCGACTCCGCGCATCCCGATGTCGTCGAGCTCGACGCTGCCCGCTACACCGGCGTCGACCACGTGCGCGAGCTGTCCGAGGCGATGGTGCTGTCGCCGGTCATCGCGCGCGCCAAGGTCTACATCCTCGACGAGGTGCACATGTTCAGCGCCTCGGCGTGGAACGCCCTGCTCAAGGTGCTCGAGGAGCCGCCCGCGCATGTGCACTTCGTCTTCGCCACCACCGCCGTCGAGCGCGTGCCGGAGACGATCATCTCGCGCTGTCAGCGCTTCGACTTCCGCAACCTCGAGCCGCGGCAGATGATCGCCCGCCTCGCCGAGATCGCGCAGCGCGAGGGCGTGCAGGCCTCAGAAGCGGTGCTGACGCGCATCGCGCGCGCTGCCGGCGGCGGCATGCGCGATGCGCAGACCCTGCTCGACCAGGCGATCGCGATCAGCGACGGCGCGATCAGCGAGGCCGATCTCGACCTGCTGCTTGGCGCGGCGCGCGGCGAGGACCTGCGCGAGATCCTGCGCGCCGCCAGCGCCGGGGCCTCCGCCGAGGCCCTGCTGCGCCTCGATGCCTGCTGCCAGGCCGGCGTCAGCCCGGCCACCCTGCTGGCGCAGCTGATCGAGCACACGCGCGGCGTGCTGCTGCTGCACGCCTGCGGACCCGAGGCGCCGCCGCTGCGCGCGCTCGCCCTGCCCGGCGAAGTCCTGCGCCCGCTCGCCGAAGCGATGACGCCGGAGAAGGCGCTGCGCATCGTCCAGGTGCTGCTCAATGCCGAGCAGCAGCTGCGCCACGGCGTCGAGCCGCGGCTCGCCCTCGAGCTCGCCCTGGTGCGCATCGCCCGCCTCGGCGAGGTCATCGACCTCGAGCGCCTGCTCCAACGCATCGAGCGTCTCGAGCGCGGGGACGGCGCGAGCCCTCGCTAGGGCCGCCGCGCGCCCCCGGCGCGGTGGCCAGCGCTGCTCAGGGGGGCGGCCCGGCAGCGGGCGACGCGGCGCGCGCGCTGCCGCCGCTGGTCCAGGCCCTGCTGCGCCGCTTCGCCGGCGATCTCGTCCGCCGCGAGCCCTGCGACCGCGCGCGCTGGCAGGCCGCGCTCGCCGAGGAGGAGGCGCGCGATGATCCGTGAGGCTCCCGCCCCCGGACAGCGGCTCGGCCCCTACCGCCTGATCGCGCCGCTGGGCAGCGGCGGCGCCGGCTCGGTGTGGCGCGCCGTCGCTGAGGGCGAAGGCCCCCTCGCCGCCGGCACCGCGGTGGCGATCAAGCTGCTGCACCGCATCGGTCCCGAGCAGCGGCGGCGCGCGGCGCGCGAGATTGCGGCCCTGCAGTCCCTCGCCCATCCTGGCATCGTCCGCCTCCTCGACTGGGGCGAGAGCGCGGGCCTGCACTGGCTGGCGATGGAGCTCGTCGAGGGCCGCCGCTTCGACGCGCTGCTCGCCGAAGGTCCGCTGGCGAGCGCGCGCGCCGCGGAGCTGATCGCCGATGCCGCCGCGGCGATGGCGGCCGCGCACCGCGCCGGCATCCTGCACCGCGACCTCAAGCCGAGCAACCTGATCCTGGCCGACGACGGCCGGGTAGTGATCGTCGACTTCGGGCTGGCGATCGCCCTCGACCAGGAGAGCCGCATCACCGCCAGCGACCGCGTCCTCGGCACGCCCGCCTACATGAGCCCGGAGCAGGCGCGCGGCGAGCGCGCGCGCGTCGGTCCGGCGAGCGATGTCTATGCGCTCGGCGCCGTGCTCTACGAGCTGCTGACCGGCGTCCCGCCCTTCCGCGCCGACGATGCGCGCGCCCTGCTGCGGCTGGCGGCGGAGGCGACGCCGCCACCGCCCGCGCGCTTGCGTCCCGATCTGCCGCGCGCCCTCGACGCCATCGTGCGCTGCGCGATGGCGCGCGAGCTCGAGGACCGCTACGCCAGCGCCGCCGACCTCGCCGCCGACCTGCGCCGCTTCCTCGCCGGCCTGCCGCCGCGCGCCCGCCCGCCGCAGCGCTGGCGCGCCGTGCGGCGCTGGCTGTGGCGGCGGCGGCGCGCCCTGGCGCTCTCCGGTCTCGCGGTCTTCCTGGCGCTGAACGCGCTCGCGCTCGGCGTGCGCGCCGCGCTGCGCCAGCCGCCCGCCGACTGGGTGCTGGTGCAGGCCTGGGACGATCCCTGCGACGAGCGCGACGGCGCGCCGCGCGCCCCGGCCCTGCTCGGCCCGGGACTCGAGGCGCGGGCGCTCGGGCCGGTGAGCGGCCCGGCGCGCCTGAGCGCCGTCCTGCAGTGGCGCGGCAGCGGCGAGGCGCGGCTGCTGCTCAACGACCGCGACCTCGGCCGCGGCTACCAGGCCCGCTTGGCGCGCTCAGCTGCCGGCGAGCTCGCTCTCGAGCTGGCGCGCGACGGCGTCCTGCTCGCCGCGCAGACCCTGCCGCAGGCTCCTGCCCAGCACGCCGCGACGCTGACGCGCGAGGAGGACGCAGTGCGCCTGCTGATCGATGATCGGCCGGCGATCGCCCTGCGCGAGCCCCTGCCGCTGTCGGGCAGCGGCTCGTACCTGATCGTCAGCCCCGGCGCCGTCACCGTCCAGCGCGTGCGTCTCGAACGGCTGCGCCGGGCAGCCGCGCTCGGCGCGCTGGCGCCCGCCGATGCCCTGCGCGAGGACGGACGCTACCAGAAGGCGCTGAGCATGTACGAGGCGATGCTGGCCGAGTATCCGGCCGAACCGCTGCGCGCGGCCCTCGAGCTGCGCGCGGCGCTGTGCGTGCTGCACCTCGGCCGCGAGCAGGAGGCGCTGCGGCGCGCGGCCCGCCTCGCCGAACAGCAGGAGACGCCGAGCGCGCTGCGCGCCTACGCCGCCCTGCTCGCCTGGGCCGCCAGCGTGCGCCTCCAGCAGGACGCCGAAGCGCTCCGCTGGTTGCTGCAGGGAGCGGGGGCGGTGACGCCGCGCCTGACGCTGCCGCTGCTGCCGGGCGACGCCGCGCCGCGCTGGTTGCATGTCGCGGCCGGTGCGGTCCGCACGCTGGAACCGCTCAGCGACGCTGCACGCCTCGGCGACGTCGTCGCCGACCTCGCGGCCGCCGCTGCGGCGCCGACCGCGCGCTGCCAGGCGTTGTGCGACCTCGGCGACCGCTTGCTGGCGGGCGATGACGCGGCGGGCGCGCTTGCTCGCTTCCTCGCCGTCACCGAGGATGCAGCAGCGGCGCCCAGCGAACGCGCGCGCGCCTGGCTGAAGGCCGCCGAAGCCTGGCGCGTGCTCGGCGATGCCGAGGCCGCGGCGCGCGCCTATCGGCGCGCCGCGGCCCACGAGTCCTTCGCCGCCTGGGCCTGGCTGTGGCTCGGCGACCTCTACGACGAGCGAGGCGAACACTCCCGCGCTCGGCAGTGCTGGCAGGAAGCCCTCGCCGGCCAGGGGCTGCCGGCCGCCTGCGCCCAGGCCCTGCTCACGGGCGCGGCGCCGCCTGAAGTCGAGGAAGGCCTCGCGATCTGGTACCACAACGATGTTGCATATTTCCGCGGCCGCCTCGCCGAGCGCCGTCAAGATTGGGCCGCGGCCCGCGCTGCTTATCAGGCGGCGGCACAGGGCGACTGGCCGGCGCCCCTGGCGCGCCGGCGCCTCTCGATGCTGCCCTGATCAGCGCAGGTACTTGATCGCGACCACGCGATTGCCTTTCGAGTTGTAGATCACCTTGTCCATCAAGTTGCGGATCAGGTGGATGCCGTAGCCGCCGAGCCGCTTGCCCTCCTGCTGGCGGCGCACGACATGGCCGATCGGATCGAGGCTCGGATCGGGCACTGCATTGGGATCGAAGCCCTCGCCCTCGTCCTCGACGTAGACCATCACCTTGCCCGGCAGGATGCGGCAGCCGAAGACGACCTTCTTGCTGCGGTCGAAGCGATTGCCCCACTCGATCGCGTTGCGCCCGAACTCGTCGAGCGCCAGGCGCACCTCGCTGGCGGTCGGCTCCGGGATGCGGAAACGCTCGAGCAGCCCGAGAAACTTGCGATACTTGAAGAGCATCGCCTCGCTCGTCGCGCCGCTGACTTCGAACCAGCCGAGCGGATCGTATTCGACATCGAGCTCCTCGCCGACCAGCGGCCGATGCTGCAGGGCGTTGGCGGCCGACGCCAGCAGGTCGTCCATCGACACCGGCTTGACCAGGTAGTCGCAGGCCCCGCGACGCAGGCAGCGCACGACGACATCGTCGTGGCCGAGCGCCGTCAGCATGATCACCGCAGCGGGATAGCGCTGGCGATGCAGGTGTTCAAGCAGCGCCTCGCCATCGAGCCGCGGCATGATGATGTCGCTGATGATCAGGTCGACGGGGCGCGTCATGTCGGCGAGACGATCGAGCGCCTGCTTGCCGTCTTCCGCCGTCTCCACCGTCACCTGCGGGCCGAGATCGCGCAGCGTCTCGGCGAAGTGCTCGCGCAGTGCCGCCTTGTCCTCGACGACCAGAATACACGCGGATGAAGGAGAAGGAGCGGAATCAGTCTGCATGCGCTGCCTCGATCGCGCCGCCAGGCGCTCTGTGACCAGCCTGACGCACAACGCCCACCGGACAAGCTCAGTATGTTGGCGCTGCGTGTGATACAAGGGGCCTGCTGCCGTACCGCTCGCGGTCTCCTGCGTCAGTCAGCGCCCACTATGAGCTGGCAAGCGAATGAACGGCGGCGGTCAGGCCGCGTTCACCGCTTGGGGAGTCGGCCATGAGCCAGGACCAACAGGACGAGCAGCAGTACGACGAACAGCAGTACATTGAGGGCGGCGAGCAGGAAGAGGGCGCGCCAGCAGAGCAGGAAGACAACGAACAGCGGCACAAGTATGCAAGCATCATCAGCTGGGTGGTGTCGGCGGCGCTGCACGCGACCGCGATCCTGCTGGCCGGCACGATCTACTTCCTGACCGCGGCGCCCGAGCAGGAGATCCCGCCGGTGCGCGTCACCTCGATCCCGCCGCCGCCCAAGCCGA